>CALDJI010000238.1 GCA_937901805.1 uncultured Clostridia bacterium
GAAGAAAATCATAAAGCCGGATATGACGAGTATTTGAGTCAAATTAAAGCCAGAGTTTGTTAGAGATAATTTCTGACGCGGAGGATGTACTGTGATTGCAAAATTAAAATATATATTTACTAAAAAGGATAAAATTAAAATGTTGCTATTACTGTTAACAGTAATAGCAGGAAGCTTTTTGGAATTAATGGGAGTAGCCATTTTTTCTCCATTTGTGAATATTTTAATGAATCCAGATATGGTTCAGGAAAAATGGTATTTAAAATGGATTTATGATACGTTTCGGTTTACGACATCGAATGATTTTTTGGCTGCATTAACAGGTATAATTATATTTATATATGTTTTTAAGAATGTTTTTCTTGCGTTGCAGAAAAACTGGATTTATAAATTTTCATACGGCATACAACTGAAAATTTCAACAAAACTATTAAAAACGTACGTGAGGGAGCCTTATACATTTCATTTGAGCCATAATATCGCGGTACTCCAAAGGAGCCTTCAGGAAGATACGGATTTATTCACAAAGGGGATTATCCATGCAATGGAGCTTGTTGCAGAAATTGCAGTCTGTGGCACATTGGGAATATATTTATTTATAGTGAGTAAATCCATAGCAGTTACAGTTGTTATTTTACTACTTATTAGCTTGTTTATATTTACATCTCTTTCTAGAAGATATTCCAAAAATTTAGGAAAACAATGTCAGCAATACAAGTCAAATTTATATCAATGGGTAAACCAGTCTCTGGGAGGAATTAAAGAATTAAAAATTTTAAACCGTGAAGAATATTTTATCAATGCTTATGAGGATAATTACAAAAAATATGTTCATGGTTTAAGAATAAATCGTCTGATTGCAACACTGCCGAAATACTTTGTAGAAGCAGTCTGTATGACAGGGCTTTTACTTGCTGTTTTGATCAAAATGTTCTGGGGACAAAAGGACGATTTTACAACCTTTATCCCGCAGCTTTCCGTGTTTGCGGTGGCTGCTTTCCGGCTGCTTCCTTCTGTTGGAAAGATCAATGAGCATGTGGCAGATATTCTTTATTCCCTGCCGTCATTGGATCTGATCTATCATGATTTAAAGGCGATTGAAGAAGAGCCGGAAATCAAACAGAAAGAAGAGCTGGAATGGCAGTTTGAAAAAGAAATTTCCGTGAAGAAGGTCTGCTATCATTACCCGGACAGCGAGGACATGGTAATTGATAATGCTTCTTTTGAAATTCCCAAAGGAAAAACGGTTGCATTTATCGGACCTTCCGGAGCGGGGAAGACAACAATGGTAGACATTATATTGGGGCTTTTGCAGCCCCAGTACGGTAAAGTTTATGCGGATGATCTCAATATACATAAGCATTCTTATGTATGGCAGAAGGAAATTGGATATATTCCACAGGTTATTTATTTGTCGGATGACACAATCCGGAATAATATTGCTTTTGGCGTCGATAAAGAGCAGATTGACGAACAGGCGATTGAGAATGCGCTGCGCAGGGCGCAGCTTTATGAATTTGTAGAGAATCTTCCGGAGGGACTTGATACGGTAGTCGGAGATCGGGGAGTGCGGTTATCGGGCGGACAGCGTCAGAGGATCGGAATTGCTAGGGCGCTGTATCATGATCCGGAAGTACTTGTTCTGGATGAAGCTACTTCTGCATTGGATAATGAAACGGAAGCGGCTGTTATGGAGGCAATCGACCATTTGCAGGGGACGAAGACGATTCTGATCATTGCGCACAGGCTGACAACGATCCGGAATGTGGACATGATTTATGAGGTTTCCGGTGGAAAAGTGACGCTGAAAGAAA
>CALDJI010000239.1 GCA_937901805.1 uncultured Clostridia bacterium
GCCCATTCTGCGGTTCCCGCTACTTTGGATACTTTCTCCAACAGGGGGGCGGCCTCTTCCAGCGTGCAGTTGGTGCAGGTGAGGTACCTGTCGAAATTCACATTGGTCTGGGTCATGGTGTATGCGCCGGATAAGGCGTCCGTGAAGTAGCTGACCGTGAGGAACAACAGGATACTGATTACCAGACTGAAAACAGTTGCGCGGTACCGTTTTTTGTTCCGTTTTAAATTTTTCAGTCCTATTTCCGCTTCAAATCCAAAGAGTTTTCGCGTCAGTTTGGAAGTCTTCACCTGTTTTGGGGTCAGCTTGATTTCTGTTGACTGCCGGATCGCCTCAATCGGGGTAATTTTGGACGCCTTTTTTGCGGGGATATAGGCGGAGATAAAGATGGTCAGAATCGAGAACACAACTGCCGCAGCAATGGCAGGAAGAGAAAGGACAACGCGAAAGGTCAGGTCAAAGCCCTCCGCCCAGAATTGCAGGACAAGCCGATTGACAAAGTAAAAGACGCCGGCCGCCCCACCAAGCCCTGCCAAAATACCGACAGGGATACTGACAAGTCCAATTAGCCCGCCTTCAAAAAAGACGGAATCCCGTTTTTGTTTTTTGGTAGCGCCGACGCTTGAAAGCATGCCGAACTGCTTGCTTCTTTCACTGACAGAAATCGCGAAGGCGTTATAAATCAGGGAAATGGATCCGATCATAATGATGAGAATCAGGATCAAGGCAACCAGATACATGGCGTTGTTAAAGCCTGCATTGTCCGTACAGCCGTAATACATCAAAAGCGAATTGTGATAGTCCAGCTCAAAACCGGTATCGCCGGCTGCTTTGAGTCGATCTTGAAGCTCCTCCGCGCGCCCGTACAGGGATTTGTTGAGCTTGGTTACTGTCAGGTAGGCGTTTACCGTGTCCTCCGGCACCAGTTTGGAGGTGTCCAGATAGGTATAGGCCATATATCCCGGAGACCAGGACGCCTCTTGATTGCTGGAATCAATGATACCCACTACTGTGTATGTATGTTCCAGCATGTCTATCAGCCGCTCCCCGTCCAAGTAGGTGGACATCTGTCCAGCAGGGTAATACCGGATTTCCCCTTTCTCAGATTCGATCGGAACTTCTCTTTGGCCGACAGACAGGGTGACGGTATCCCCAATTTTCCACGGGTTCCCGCTCTCTTCTACCAGGGAGCGGGGGATGGCGATCTCAGAATCCGTCTGCGGCAGCCGCCCCTCGATGAGCTTTATGGAATTGTGCGAAAACGCGGTCGCATCGTACCTTTGCAGATAGAGGTAGGGTTTTTCCTCCCGGTTGGCATGGGGAAGCTTTGCATACCCGTCCGGACCGGTGGCATACATCTCCTTTGTGCCGGCGTCCTCTGCAATCAGGGAAAGGCTGGAAGCCTTGACGTTCTGGTAGGAAACATGCCAGTTTCCGCCGTCCTCCATCTCCATCCGCTGCATAAAGTCGAACATGGATGCGGCAAAGGTGGATACCGCTGTAATCATGGCCACTGAAATGATGACGCCGATCATGGTCACAAGCGTGCGTTTTTTGTTGCGCAGCATATGTCGGAGCGTCACCTGGTTGATAATTTTCATGGTGTTCCGTCCTTTCTTCAACTATCACAAAACCGTTCACAGCGGGCGGATGCGTTCGTCCCGCGCAATTTTTCCGTCCTCAATCGAAAGGATGCGGTCTGCCTGCAAAGCGATGCGCTCGTCATGGGTGATGACAACCAGCGTCTGGTGATATTTCTGATTGGACAATTTGAGCAGCTCCAGGATTTCTCCGGAGTTTTTGCTGTCCAGGTTTCCGGTCGGTTCGTCTGCTAAAACAATGGCGGGATTTGCAATCAGCGCCCTGCCGATGGATACCCTCTGCTGCTGCCCGCCGGAAAGCTGGTTTGGGAGATGGTTCATCCTCTGGGAAAGTCCCAGCGTCTGGGTGATTTCCCCCAGTTGCTGTCGGTCGATTTTCCTGCCGTCCAGCAAAATAGGAAGCGTGATGTTCTCCTCTACATTGAGCACGGGGATCAGGTTGTAAAACTGGTAAATCAGGCCAATCTGCCGACGGCGGAAGATGGCGAGGTTTGTCTCGTCCAGATTATAGATATCGGTCTGGTTGATAAAGACTTTTCCGCTGGTCGGCCGGTCTACGCCGCCCAGAATGTGGAGCAGAGTGGATTTTCCGGAACCGGAAGGCCCGATAATGGCAGTAAATTCCCCCTGCTCAATGGAAAAGGAGACGTCATCCAGAGCACGAACCTGGGTGGAACCCTCCCCATAGGTTTTGCATAAATGTTCTACACGCAGTACTTCCATTGTTCCTGCCTTCCTTTCTCATTTGTTGTCTTTAGTATAACCGGGACAGATGACAGGACAGTGAAAAAGATGATGACAAAATTGTCATCATCTTTTTTCGGTTTCTTCGTTCTCTTTTGAAACTTTCTCAAACTCTGTTAAAAAGATCTATTTCCAGGATGAGTCTTGCTCCCATCTGAGCAGTCGGCGCACAGCGTAGGAGGCCAGTAGGTACCCTGCAACGGGAGGGACGAAGGAGATGCTCCCGGGGCTGTGCCTGCCGGCTGGGGAATCCCCGGAGCAAACGCCCTGTACGGGAATTTCCGTGCTGAATGCAACCGGCAGTTTGCGGATACCGCGTTTTCGACATTCCCTGCGCATCACACGGGCCAGAGGACATCCGCATCCGGCGGTCTCCTCAATGGTTCCAAGGGTAAGTTTTGCAGGATCGAGCCGGTTGCCCGTCCCCAGGCAGGAAATAAGCGGGATTTCCCGCAGTTGGCACTGTTGTGCCAGATCAAGCTTTGCTGTTACGGTGTCAATGGCG
>CALDJI010000240.1 GCA_937901805.1 uncultured Clostridia bacterium
ACCTGATGATAGTCATGCTGATGAAGTAATCGCAGCAGGAAAGGAAGGATGTAACATGAAAGTATCAAAATCGCCCTGGCTGCTGCATTATGACGGCTCCAGCTGCAATGGATGTGATATAGAAGTATTGGCCTGCCTGACTCCGGTATACGATGTGGAGCGGTTCGGGGTCATTAATACGGGAAACCCGAAGCATGCGGATATTTTCCTGATTACCGGCGGTATTAATGAACAGAATAAACCGGTGGTACAGCAGCTTTATTCCCAGATGCCTTCGCCGAAGGTGGTGGTAGCGGTGGGAATCTGCGCATGCAACGGCGGCATTTTTAAAGAGTGCTATAATATCCTTGGGGGAGTAGATACCACGATTCCGGTGGATATCTATGTTCCGGGCTGCGCCGCCCGCCCGGAAGCGATTATCGATGGGGTGGTCAAAGCGGTCGCCCTGCTTGATCAGAAGAGAAAACAGATGAAACTCGACTCCTCTGCAGAAAAGGGGGCTTAATTATGGAACAGCAGAATATCGTCGCCATTGATCCGCAATCCCTGGTGTCGGAAGCGATGAAACTGAAAGCACAGGGATATCGCCTGGTACAGATTTGTGCGACGAAAGCCGGAGAGGAATATGAACTGAGCTATTCGTTCGGAAAGGAATATGAGCTTGTTTGTCTGCGTTACTGTGTTCCAGATGGCGGGGAAATTACCAGTATCAGCCATATTTTTGCTCCAGCCTTTTTATATGAAAATGAAATCCATGATCTTTTTGGAATTCAGGTAAACCTGATGACTTTGGATTACGAAGGGAACTTGTACCGTCTGGAAAAGAAAACGCCGTTCCATTAATGGGAACTGAAAAGATACCGCCTGAATATATTCAGGGTTTTGAGAACAAGGAGGAATCCTCATGTTTATGCGCAGTGTGGTGCCGTTTGGACCGCAGCATCCAGTTCTTCCGGAGCCGATCCACCTGGATCTGGTTTTGGAGGATGAAAAGGTCGTCGAGGCGGTTCCCTCCATTGGCTTTGTCCACAGAGGGCTGGAAAAACTCGTCGAAAAGAAAGATTTCAATGAATATGTCTATGTTGCAGAGCGGATCTGCGGGATCTGCAGTTTTATGCACGGGATGGGTTACTGCGAAGCAGTGGAGCATATCATGGATGTGGAACTTCCGCCGCGCGCAAAATTTCTGCGCACCATCTGGTGCGAAATGTCCCGTATCCACAGCCATCTGCTGTGGCTGGGCCTGCTCGCCGACGCTTTTGGCTTTGAAAGCCTGTTTATGCAGTCCTGGAGACTGCGGGAAAAAGTGCTTGATCTGTTTGAGGCGTCTACCGGCGGCCGTGTGATTTTCTCGGTCAATAAAATTGGGGGACAGCGTAAGGATGTCGACAACGATATGCTCAAGGATTTTCTCCGACATTTTGACGAGATGGAGCGGGAACTGAAAACCCTCTCCAAGACCTTCCTGAACGACTATGCCGTGTGCAGCCGCTTAAAGGACGTCGGTTTTTTGACAAAAGAACAGGCGCTGGAACTCGGGGCAGTCGGTCCGTTTATGCGCGCAAGCGGCATTGCGCTGGACAACCGCAAGCTTGGTTACGCCGCTTATCCGGAAATCGACTTTGAACCCGTTACCAGTACGGACGGCGATTGTTATGCGCGCTGTGACGTACGCATTCGTGAAATTTTCCAGTCCTTTGACATTATCCGCCAGGCGGTCGGGAAAATTCCGGATGGGGAGGTCTCCGTCCCGGTCAAGGGCTTCCCAAAAGGGGAATACTTCATGCGCGTGGAACAGCCAAGGGGCGAAGCGGTCTATTATGTCAAGGCAAACGGGACGAAAAACCTGGATCGCGTCCGGGTACGCACCCCGACTTTCGCCAATCTGCCGGGAATGCTGGAAACTCTCAAAGGATGCCAGCTCGCCGACGTGCCCATTTTGATTTTGACAATCGACCCCTGTATCAGTTGTACGGAGAGGTAACCGGTATGAGCAAACTGAATTTTACAAAAACTGCGTTTTATAACCTTTTTCATAAACCTGCTACCCGGATGTACCCGCAGCAGCCACGCGTCTATCCGGAGCGCACCCGCGGCCATGTGGGAATTGATATTGATGCCTGTATTTTCTGCGGCATGTGTATGCGCAAGTGTCCAACCGGCGCCATTTCAGTGGACAGGACGGATAAGACCTGGACGATCCAGCGCTTTGGCTGTATCCAGTGCGGTTACTGTGTGGAGAGCTGTCCGAAAAAATGTTTAACTATGCTCCAGCAGTATCCGGAACCCTCCGCTGAAAAATACACGGAGAGCTTTTCCCAGCCGGTTCCCCCGCGAACAGAGGAACCTGCAAAGCCGGCGCAGAAAATTTCTGCCGGCAAGGAGCAGGCATGAGTACGCCTGTACAGAAAACAGCCGAAGAGATCATGGTTCTCGGCGCTGTACAGGGGGTGGGCTTTCGTCCGTTTGTAGCGGCGCTGGCCTGTGAACTGGGGATTACAGGGACAGTACAGAACAACGGCGGAATTGTGACCATTTTCGCCGAAGGGACGCAAAAGGCGATGGAGCGGTTTGTCCATCGCCTTTTATCAAACCCGCCGCCCGGCGCGCTGGTGCTGGATGTGCGCACAAAAGAAGTGCCGGCAAAGGGGTTTGCGGATTTCCGGATTCTCCCAAGTACCCGCTGTTCAAAAGAGATCCCGGTTTTTCCCCCGGATCTCCCACTGTGCGAACGCTGCCTTCAGGAAATGAAAAATCCAAAAGACAGGCGCTATGCCTATCCCTTAATCAGCTGTACTTCCTGCGGTCCGCGCTACAGCATTTTGGAGTGTCTGCCTTATGATCGCGAAAATACCTCTATGCAGGAGTTTCCCCTCTGTCCGCAGTGCGGAGAGGAATATGCCGGCGGCAGCCGAAGGCGGCATGCCCAAACGATTTCCTGTCATGGCTGCGGCCCGCAGATGATTTTCTGGGATGGAAAAAAGGAGCTGCTCGGCAAAAAGGCCATGGAACGAGCTATCCGTCTGCTCCAGTCCGGCGGCGTACTGGCGATCAAGGGGATCGGAGGGTATCAGCTTGCCTGTCTTCCGGGAAAGGAAAAAAGCGTGTTCCGGCTGAGAAAATATAAACAGCGGGAGAAAAAACCCCTTGCCATAATGGTTCCCTCTCTGGAAGCCGCACGGGAACTCTGCGATATCCGGGAAGAGGAAGAACGCCTGCTCACCTCTCCTGCAAGACCAATTGTCCTGCTGCGGGAAAAACGCGGCGGCAGCCGGTTTCCCGCCTCAGTCAGCGGAGAAAGCCGGTTTTTGGGGTTGTTTTTGCCCTATACCGGCGTCCACCAGATGCTCACGGACGCCTGCGGCCCGCTGGTAATGACCAGTGCCAACCGATCCGGCGAACCGATGATCACCGAAGATAAAACCATGCTGTCCGCCATGCAGGGGCTGGATGGGATTCTCTATCATAAACGGGAAATCCTGCGCCCACTGGATGATTCGGTTGTCCAAGCGGTTGCCGGGAACCTTCAGTTTGTCCGCAGGAGCAGAGGATATGTTCCCCTCCCCCTGTGGCTGTCCAAGCGGGCACAAGAGCCGATTCTTGCAACGGGCGGGGATCTCAAGGCCTGCTTTTCCCTGCTGGCGGAAGATCGGGCCTATCTCAGCCAGTATTTTGGGGATATGGAACACTATGGGGTGGCCCAGGTCTATGAGCGGGAACTTGTTTGCATGCAGAACATCTTTGGGATACGCCCGGAAAAAATTGCCTGTGATCTTCATCCCGGTTACCATACCTCTGTCCTGGCTCAAAAGCTGGCAGAAGAACACGGTCTTCCTCTTATGAAGATACAGCACCACCATGCGCATGTTGCTTCTGTAATGGCGGAACACGGGCTTTCCTCCTGTATCGGCGTGGTGTTTGACGGAACAGGCTACGGTCCGGATGGAACCATTTGGGGAGGGGAGTTTTTGTATTGCCGGGACGCAGAGTTTTCCCGGGAGGCCCATTTGACCCCGATTCCTCTGTGTGGAGGAGATGCTTCCGCTAAGGATGCTTCGCTCACCGCAATGAGTTATCGCGCCGCCTATGGTCTTTCCTGCGGGGATTCCAGGTTTCCGGCAGTACAGGCGGCGCTTGCGCACAGGATCAATACTGTCCAAAGCTCCAGTATGGGGCGCCTGTTCGACACGGTGAGCGCCCTGCTCGGCGTGCGCATGTATAACAGCTATGAAGGGGAGTGTGCCGTCGCGCTGGAAAATGCGGCGGCAGCCGCCGTACAGGAGGGGAAATCCCCTCTTCCGCTTGCCTTTTCCATCATCCGCCATGGCGGGGTTTTCCATGCGGACGCGGGCGATCTCGTCCGGAAACTTGCACAAAGGGAGTATCCAGCTGAGCAGGCCGCTCTCGGTTTTCATGAAGCGGCCGCCCGGATGATCTGTGAACTCTGTATCCGAATCCGGGAAAAAACAGGGGAAGAAAAAGTGGCGCTCAGCGGCGGTGTCTTTGTAAACCGTCTGCTTACCGGGCGCACGCTGGCAATGCTCAAACAGGCGGGCTTTGCCGTGTATTTAAACCGGCAGGCGCCCTGTAACGACGGCGGGATTTCCCTGGGCCAGGCATGGCTTGCCCTGCAGGGCGAGCCCAGGGAATCCTGAAAATACAAAAGGATGATTGGAAACAGAAAGGAGGGGTTCTCATGTGTGTTGCAATGCCCGGAAAAGTGTTGAAACTGGAGGGGACAGTGGCGACAGTGGATTTTAGTGGGAATACCGTGCGCGCGGAAGCGGGTCTTGTCCGGGTAAAACCCGGCGATTATGTCCTCGTCCACGCGGGAATGGTTTTGCAGGTGCTGTCGCAGACGGATCGCGACGCCATTGTGGAACTGCTGGAGGAGATGGAACAGCTATGACGGATATCGTCCGCTTTTTGCGGGAATACGACGGCCCGCCGGTGCGCCTGATGGAGGTCTGCGGCACCCATACGGCGGAGATTTCCCACAGCGGGATTCCACGGATGCTCTCCAAGCAGATTCAGCTGATTTCCGGGCCGGGATGCCCGGTTTGCGTGACGGTTACGGATTACATTGATAAATTGGTGGAACTCAGCAAGGCTCCCCATACGGTGGTCGCCTCGTTTGGGGATCTGCTGCGGGTTCCCGGTTCCCGGGAAAGCCTGAGCGATGCCAAAGGGGAAGGAGCCCGTGTACAGATGCTCTATTCCCCGATGGAGTTGCTGATCCTTGCCAAAGAACACCCGGATACCCGCTTTGTGTTTGCGGCCGTGGGTTTTGAGACAACGACCCCGGCCTATGCACTGCTGCTCTCCCGCGCGCTGGAGCAGGGGATTGAAAACCTGCAAATCCTGACCTCTCTGAAAACCATGCCCTCGGTGATTGATTGGGTGTGCCGGAACGGAGGGAATCTGGACGGCTTTCTGGCGCCGGGGCATGTCAGCGTTGTGACCGGCAGTCGGATTTTTGAACCGCTGTCCGAGCGCTGGCAGATTCCCTTTGTTGTGGCGGGGCCGCAGCAGTTGCTGGACGCCATCTATGCGCTGGTCAAACGGCGCGGTAAAGCGGGCGTATGGAACCTCTACCCTTCTGTGGTGACCAGGGAGGGAAATGTGCAGGCACAGCAGCTGGTGCAGAAATTTTTTGAACCCTGCCCCGCGGCCTGGCGTGGGATGGGTCTGCTCCCGGATTCCGGACTGGCGCTGCGGGAAGAATATGCGCGCTTTGACGCGGGCAGCTGGGGGCTTGACCAGGATCATGAGAGCAACCCGGCCTGCCATTGCGCCCAGGTGCTGATGGGAAAAATCAGCCCGCATGGGTGCCCGCTGTTTGGGCAGACCTGTACCCCGCAGCATCCGCAGGGGGCCTGCATGGTTTCCGCGGAGGGCAGCTGCTTTCAGTATTTGACAAATCACCGGGAGGATTGGATATGAAAATTTCCATGGAACACGGGAGCGGGGGACATGCCACTTCCGAATTGATAGGTTCTCTGTTTGCAAAAGCGTTTGATAATCCGGTTCTCTCCCGGATGGAGGATTCCGCAGTTGTTCCAGGTGCGGGACGGATTGCAGTGACCACTGACAGCTTTGTCGTCACCCCTCTTCTCTTTGCGGGCGGGGATATTGGACGGCTGAGCGTCTGCGGCACAGTCAATGATCTGCTCATGAGCGGCGCCGCCCCCCGGTATCTCACCTGTGGATTTATCCTGGAAGAGGGCGCGGACATGGATGAACTGGAAACCATTGCCCGCTCCATGGCGCAGACTGCAAAAGAGGCCGGCGTGCAGATTGTCGCCGGAGACACCAAGGTCGTGGAGGGCAGCGGGGGCCTCTATATCAATACGACGGGCGTGGGATTTGTCCCGGAGGGGATTTGCATTTCTTCCTCCAACTGTCAGGAGGGGGACGCCGTATTGGTTTCCGGTACGCTCGGCGACCACCACGCCGCCATTTTAAGCGCCCGGATGGGAATCGAAAACACGATTTCCAGCGACTGTGCGCCGCTGGGGGAAATGGTGTCCCGCCTGATCCATGAGGGCGTGGAACTCCATGCCCTGCGGGATGTGACCCGCGGCGGCCTTGCAACCGTGCTCGGGGAATTTGCCCGTGCCTCTCACTGCTGTGTGGAATTGGAAGAACAGGCAATCCCGGTTTCCGGGCAGGTGCGGGGCTTCTGCGGGATTCTGGGACTGGATCCCCTGTATATGGGAAATGAGGGGAAACTCGTTGCTGTGCTTCCAAAAAATCAGGCGGAACGCGCGCTTGCAATCATGCATTCCAGCCGGTATGGGGAACATGCGGCGATCATCGGCCGTATTACGCGGCAGGAACAGGATATGGTGCTGCTCCATACTCCAATTGGAGGTATCCGTATCCTTGGCGAATTGTATGGGGAAGGGCTTCCCCGGATCTGTTAATACAGATAATAAGAACTCCCGGATCTGCGGGGAGATGGACGCAGGTTTTTGCCTTCCGAAAAACAGAAGCCTGCAAATAAACAGAGACAGAGGGCGCTCTCCGGCTGGAGAGCGCCCTCTGTCTCTGTTTTGTTCGGAATATTTTCATTTCACCACGCTTGGCTATTTTAACTCTGTACGGCGGATCACTGCGTAAGAGCCGGCTCCCAGGACGGCAATCAGCAGGAGAAAGGTCAGACAGGGGAACAGGTATCGCAGCGCTCCGCTGTCTGCAAACCCCATCATTTTTCGAAAACAGCTCAGGATAGCGTCCACTGTTTCGGCGGACAGGACATAACGGAACAGAGCGGTGATAATCAGAATCAATCCCCCTAACCCAATCCCAAGGTAAATGGAGGCAGTTTTTCCGATTTTATGGATGATAAGGATTCCCAGATACAGCAGACTGCAAATCAGGGCGTAAAACAGGAACAGCCAAATCCAGTTTGCAAACAGGTTTCCATATCCATAGATCCCGCCAAACAGGGAGGTATAGTTTCCCAGCCAAACATGCAGCCCGTTTCCAACCAGAGTATCTATCAGCGACATGATACCGGAAATAAACGCGAATAGGGAAACTGTCGCCAGAAAGATATATTTACGGGAAAAACCGCTTTGCAGCAGCATTTTAAAGTCCTCCTGAAAACCCAATACACCCAGGATTCCAACATAGATGATGGTGTTTATTTCCAGGCAGTTCGTCCCTATGTCTTCAAAGCTGCCCATGAAAAAACCAATCATAAGATAGATTGCCAGGACAATGGCATATTGAATCGCATAGAAAATCCAAATGTATTTATCGTAAGTAAAACACTCATACTGAATAGCAGCTGTCAGTTTTTTCATCTGATTGCCCGCCTTTCTCTGTCAATTTTACAAACAGCTTTTGTAAATTTATGTTGGAAATCTGTAAATGGCTGTTTTCTGGAATAGCGGTTCTTTCTCCTAGGATGTATGCAAGCTTTAAGCTTCCCAGCTCCTCAATTTCCATCACCTGTTTGTCTTTACAGTATGCCTCCACATCTGCTGCCAGTCCGGAAACGCAGTAACCGCTTTTCAAAAGGGTATCTACGTTTTCCTGCATCAGGATTTTTCCGTGGTCGATTAGGACGACTTCTTCAATGATATTGGCAACTTCCTCGATCAGATGGGTTGCAAGGATGATGGTCTTTTCATTGGTTTCGTATTCTTTGAGCAGCAGTTCGTAGAACAATTCCCTGTGGTTTGCATCCAGACCCAAAACCGGTTCATCGAAAATTACATAAGGCACGTTCAAAGAAAGCGCCATCGTCAGTTTGAAAATGGACTGATAACCTTTGGATAACGCCTTGAATTTTTTATGGATGTCCAGGCCGAACTTTTCAGCAATTTGGTGTGCTTTTTGGCTCTCAAAACTGTCGTAAAAACGGCTTGCCCACGCAAAATGTTCTTTTACTTTTAAATCCCTGTCATAGAGATCCGCTTCGCTCATGCAAAAAATTTTTCCATGGACTTCCATGTTCTCTTCCACAGGCAGCCCGTCAACCAGAATGATCCCCTCGTCGGCAAAAATACGGTTTGCGATCAGGTTGATCAGGGTGGATTTCCCAGCCCCATTTCTCCCTAAAAATCCATAGATTTTGCCAAAATCAAAGGAAACGGAGACATGATCCAGGGCGTTTATGTTGCCATAGCGTTTGGTAATGTTTTTAATCTCAATGGTGTTCATCTTCGTATCCCCTTTCAATCAAAGCAAGAATCTCTTCTTTGCTCATGTGCAGTTTGTTTGCCTCTTCAATGAGTGCGGCAATGTATTGACTGTAAAATTGGCTCTGCCTTTTTTTACGGATCGTTTCCATAGCTCCCTGTTTTACAAACATTCCAAGCCCCCGCTTTTTGTAAATAATTTCCTCGTCCACCAGCATGTTCATCCCTTTGAGTACCGTGTGGGGATTGATGTTCAGCAGCGCAGAAATTTCATTGGTGGAGGGAATTTTGGTCTCTTCTGGAAAAATTCCCAGGAAAATGGAATCTTCCAGCTGCTCTGCAATTTGGATGAAAATTGGTTTTTCACTGCCGGGATTTATGATCAATTATTTCACCCCTATCTTTGATAGTTAGTTAGTCAAGTAGCAGACTATATTACATACTATATTTCCTTTTAAGTAATCTGTCAATCCCTTTTTCAAAAAAATTTCTGATTCCATGGTTTCCCTCCGATTGGGTATTGTAATTGCCTCTGATGAAACATACGGGCTGCTGTGACTAAACGGAAGGGAGAAGAGGGGACTTATTTTTTCAGCTGTCCGTATTTATCTGTCCGCGGCAGTTGGGATTGCTGCTTTCCAAAACCTTTTTGTCAGGTCGATCCTTTCCAAGAACGGCATCAGATGGTGTGCTTTTGTTTTTCGGTTATGGATTGAAAAAACTACGTTTCTTGCAATTTGCAGCGAAAAACAGTATGATAGGGAAAGCAAGCATGGAAAAAGTCTCTTTTTGTAGATTTTTCTAAGGAAAAGCCGTCTGTCAAAAAGGGGAATGGCTAGGTTCTTGTTTGTATTCTGTAATTTGGAAAGGTGAGATTGTATGAAACGCTTGATGTCGGTAATTCTGATGTGTGGTGTTCTGCTCCTCTGCCTGACCGGCTGCGGCCAAAACACAGAGGAAAATACCTCCTCGCTCAAGACCTTTTCCTGGCCTGCCGGCACGGAGGTTGTCAGCTCCCTTTCTTCATCAGAAGATCTTCCGGAAAGTTCGGAATCTTCTTCGCAGGAAAGCATCCCCTCTGAAGTTTCTTCTGATCCGGTTCCCGTCCCGGTAAAATTTGTGGTCTATGAAGGCGACACTTTTATGCAGGTGGCGGACCGCCTGGAAGAAAAAGGGGTTTGCAGCGCGGCGGATTTTTATCAAACCGCCCAGAACTATACGGTAAAATCCTTTACGGTTCCCTCCTCTTCGGATCGCTGTTTTAAAATGGAGGGGTACCTGTTTCCAGCCACCTATGATTTTTTTGAAAACGAGGATCCGGAGGACGTGCTTCGGGATATGCTCAACGCCTATGCCGCCTATTCCGGGATGCCGTCGGACGATGATCTGATCCTGGCCTCGATTATTGAGCGGGAAGCGCGCAGTGACGAGCATATGGCGCTGGTGTCCTCTGTCTATCATAACCGGCTTGCTGAGGGAATGAAATTGGATGCCGATCCTACGCGCGAATACGTCAACAATTATATTACTGGGAATTCCCTGGTCCCCAATCAGGGAAAATATGCGCCGCTGTATAATACTTATCGATTTTCCGGTCTCCCGGCCGGCCCTATCTGCAATCCCGGCAGGCGAGCAATCAACGCCGCGCAAAATCCGGAACAGACCAATTATTATTACTTCTTCTTTGGGAAAGATAATACAAACCATTATTCGGAAACCTATGAAGAACACCTTGCGCAAATTGAAAAATATGGGATTCAGTCCCAGTAAAGACCTGTTTCGTATAAAATGTCCCTGGAATATTCCGGGGACGTTTTTTTGAAAATTATTTTCTTTTTTGGGAAAACACGGGACAATTCGTGGGAAATTATGTATACTTATAAAGTGATCAACAGGCGTCCGGTATTTCGGAATACCGGGATGGAATTCTTATTTTTGGGGAAGATAGGAAATGCAGAGTCGTATTCCGGAAAAAATAAAAAAATTTGATTTTCTGTCAACTTTTTGTTCTGTGGGCACATCTAATCAATAGAACGTAAGAAATCAATGAGGACAGGAATGGTATGGCTATGAAGAACAGGCGTCAAAAGAGAACAATTTCCAGAAAAAATACAAGGAAGCTTCAGGCCTTTTACAAGGTATCCGCTGTGATTGTAATTGCTTTTGGGATTGTAGCGGTTGCTGCAGTTATGAACTCAAAGCTTTTGCATTACTCGATTGTAGGGGCGCAGTCGGAACAGAGCGGGGCTTCCTCAGCAGTGGGTAAAACGGATATATCTTCTGCACCGTCCTCTTCCCAGGTTTCGTCGCAGCAGGCCCCATCGGAGAATTCCTCGGTTGTCAGCGCTCCGCAGCCGACTCCTCCCCCAAAACCGACTCCTCCTAAGGAAAATACCGTACAGGATCCGGTCCAAGGACAGGTTCCAGAATCCAAGGAAGTCGCGGACGCCTATTTTGATAATGCAGTTTTTATTGGGGATTCTCGTACGGAGGGCTTGATGATGTACGCCGGTCCGGAAAATGCAGAGTATCTGACCGCAAAGGGGCTAAATGTGGAAAGCGCCATGGAAAAGCCGGTGATTAACAAGGGCGGGAATAAAGTTTCTGTGATCGACGCGCTGGGATATGGAACCTATGGCAAGGTGTATGTTATGCTGGGCGTCAATGAACTCGGCTGGGCCTATAGCGAACTGTTTATCAAGCGCTATGGCGAACTCATCGATGCTATTCGCCAGGCTCAGCCCAATGCGGAAATCTACGTCCAGTCGATTTTGCCGGTTTCAAGGGAAAAATCGGAAAGCGACAATATCTATAACAACGCCAACATCAAGAAATACAATGATCTGATTGTCAAAATGACAAAGGAAAAAGGCGTTCATTTCCTCAACGTGAAAGAGGGGATTGAAGATGCCGAACAGTGTCTCCCACAAGAAGCAAGTACGGACGGAGTACATCTCAACGCTCAGTATTGCGAAAAGTGGATGGATTATCTGCGGAATCATACTGTCTGAGAGTATTGATAGAGAAAAAGGAGAATGAGTATGAAAATTGGAAAAAAAATCGTATCTGCAATTTTGGTTGTTTGTTTTGGGGTCACCCTTCTGACAGGTTGCGGAGGAGGAAAAGAACTGACGGTTTCCGCTTCTGAACTGGCGGAGAAACTATCCCAAGGCGTTGGTTTTACCGACCAGATGAGTAAAGCGGAAAACCGCATGTTTTTCACACTTTACGACGTAGAGGAGACAATAGTTTCCGATGTTGCCCTATATGTCAGCACCGGTGCTACCGCAGAAGAGGTTGCGGTCATTACAGTTGCGGATTCCGCCAATCTTCCCAAAGTGGAACAGGCAGTCCGGGAAAGAGTAGCGTCTCAGAAAGAGGGGTTTGAAAATTACGTTCCGGAGGAATTGACAAAACTTTCTGATCCGGTGATCCGCACCTCTGGAAACACCGTTATTTTGTGTGTTTCGGATCACAATGATAAGGCAAACGAAATCATTGATGGGGTTATCAAATAAGGCTTTTGCGTTCTCGGGCTTCCGAGAGCCGGGCAAACGGGCGAGGAGGAGCCGTCTGTGGGCAGCACAGAAAATAAGCAGTATGCTGTATTGATTCAATATTTGGAAGAAAACCAGGAACGGTTTTACAGGGTGGCATTCAGCTATGCCAAAAACCGGGAGGCCGCTCTGGATTTGGTGCAGGATGCCATTGTAAAGGCAATTTCCAATTTCAGTTCCTTGAAAAAGCAGGAATATCTCAAAACCTGGTTTTATCGAATCCTGGTGAATGAATGCCTGATGTACCTTCGGAAAAATAAAATCTTATTTCTTCCGGATCTGGAAGAATCGTTTGATATGCCGCACTCTGAAAAGAGATATGAGGATATCGAATTGTATGAGGCGGTTGGGCGCCTTGCTCCGGAACTAAAAACAGTGGTCATCCTCCGCTTTTTTGAGGATTTGAAACTTGATGAGATTGCCCGTATTACAAAAACCAATCTGAGTACTGTAAAATCCAGGCTCTATAAGGCTTTGAAATTACTGCGGGTTTCCATTGAGGAGGCGAAAGTGGATGAATAAAATGCAAAAGGCAAAACAGGTATATGATTCCATTAAAATTCCTTCAGAGCTGTCCGCAAGAGTGAAAGACGCCATTTCTGACGCAGCGGTGGCTCCGCGCCACAATCGATTGAAATGGCACCAAATGGCAATCTGTGCGGCGGCTTGTATCTGCTTGATTTTTGTCGGAGCGCTCAACGCGTTTCCAGCCTTTGCCATGCAAATTTACGACGTCCCGGTACTTGGGAATATCGCCCGGGTATTTACCTTTCGGGAATTTGTGATTGACGATCGTGAAAAATACATTGAAGTACGCATGCCCGCAATTGAGACCCAGGGGAATTCTGAACTGGAACAGCGTATCAATTATGAAATCCGTCAGAAGATCGATGGTATTTTAAAAGAACAGGAAGAGCGGGCAAAGGAATACTACCAGGCGTTTATTGAGACCGGGGGAAAAGAAGAGGATTTCCATAAGGTGCTTGTCAATATCGATTACGAAGTCACCTGTTCGAATGCGGACATTGTTTCTTTTTATATTATCAAGAGTGAAACCCTTGCCAATGCCTATCAAGAGCAGTTTTACTATAATATTGATCTGAAAACCGGGAAGGATATCAGCCTTTCGGATATGCTCGGCCCAAATTACATGGAGCTTGCCAATCGGACGATTCAGAAGCAGATGGAACAGCGGATGGCGGAAGATGAGAATGCAATCTACTTTGGTTATGGGCCCAACGCGGACTCCATGCTTGCTTCTCGTTTTGAAAGTATCGATCCGGAGCAGACTTTCTATATCAACTCGCAGGGCCACGTTGTCATTACCTTTGAAAAATATGCCATTGCACCCGGTTATATGGGAATTCAGGAATTCGAAATCTTGCCGGAGTAATGAAAAACTGACAGGAGAGGATGCCCATGGTTTTTTCCAGCATTACTTTTTTATTTACTTTTTTACCGTTGACACTGCTTCTCTATTTTATGGTTCCCAAATTTTTAAAGAATACCGTGCTTTTTATCATGAGCCTGATATTCTATGCCTGGGGAGAACCGATCTACGTGGTGCTGATGCTCTTTTCCACAGTTTGGGATTATGCGATGGGGCGTTGTATTGATACAAACCTCAAGCAGGGGAAACGGGGGCGCGCTCGTGGGTATCTGATCCTCTCAATTGTCGTGAATCTGGGATTGCTCGGTTTTTTCAAATATGCGGATTTTGTGATCCAAACCATCAATCTGCTCCCAGGCGTGCAGATTCCTTTGCTGCATCTGCCGCTTCCTATCGGGATTTCTTTTTATACCTTTCAGACCATGTCTTATTCCATTGATTTGTACCGCGGGGAAGTGCCTGTGCAGAAGAATATTATCTCCTTTGGCACCTATGTCACCCTGTTCCCCCAGTTGATCGCAGGGCCGATTGTACGGATGAAAACCATTGCCGAGGAACTAAACCATCGGGAAGAGAGTTATGATCTCTTTTCTCAGGGGGTGCGCCGTTTTTCCATTGGTCTTGGAAAAAAGGTGCTGCTTGCCAATAATATTGGGATGATCTTCAGCGAAATTTCCCAGATGGATCTGCACACCGTCCCAGTGCTGACCGCCTGGATTGGGATTTTGGCATATACTTTCCAAATCTATTTCGATTTTTCCGGTTATTCCGATATGGCCATTGGCCTTGGAAGGATTTTTGGTTTTCATTTTCCGGAAAACTTCAACTATCCTTATACTTCCAAAAGCATTACCGAATTCTGGCGCAGATGGCATATTTCCCTGAGCACCTGGTTTAAAGAGTATGTCTACATCCCTCTTGGGGGGAACCGCAAGGGTATGCCAAAGCAGATCCGCAATATTTTGATCGTCTGGTTTCTTACCGGATTGTGGCATGGCGCCAACTGGAATTTCATTGCATGGGGCCTGTTGTTTGGAATTTTACTGCTCTTTGAAAAACTGTTTTTGCTCCGAGTCCTCCAAAAGGTTCCGGGGATCCTGCGCCGGGTCTATGTGATGTTTTTTGTGATTCTCAGTTGGGCGCTCTTCTCCGCAAACTCTATGGGAGACGCCTGGAATTTCATCCGCGCCATGTTCGGCGGGTTTGGACAGCCTTTTGCCGATGCGGGCTCGGTATATCTGCTTGCCACCAATGCAATTTTGTTTTTGATTTTGATTGTTGGAAGCACAGAGCTTCCAAAACGCGTCTGTGGAAAAATTTCTGCAAAAGCTGCTTCAAAACCGGTGTTAGACGTGGTTTTGCAAAACGTCCTGATCTATGCGGTTCTGATCTCCAGTATCGCATTTTTGGTGACCTCATCCTACAATCCGTTTTTATATTTCCGATTCTAAAGGGGGAACAGGCGCTTGCCGGATAACTATGAAAAAAGGAAAATTTACCGCATTGTTTTTTGTTATTTGCCTGTGTGCAGTACAGGCGCTTTGCCTTATCAAACCCCAGGTGGATTTTTCGGAAAATGAAAACCGGAATCTCCAGACATTCCCGGAACTTTCCCTTCAGACTGTGTTCAGCGGACAGTTTATGAAGCAGTATGATTCCTATACCGCGGATCAATTCCTGTTCCGGGATCAATGGGTCAGCCTTGCCACCCGGGAACTGCTCGCCATTGGGAAGCGGGATAACCAGAAAACCTATTTCGGGAAAGACGGCTACCTGTTTGCCGTCGATACCATTGATCAAAGACAGTTGGAAAAAAACCAGCTCTTTCTTCAGGAATTCCTCCAAAAAGCAAAGCGGAAAAATCCAGATCTCCACGCGACCGTGATGATCGTTCCGACCGCTTCCGCTGTCTTAAGTGAGAAGCTCCCCTATGGCGCCCCTGTCCCGCAGGAGATCCCCCTGATTGCATCCATCGGCAGTTCGGTGGAAGGGCTTGCTACTTTCTGCGATCCGACACAGACGCTGCTTGCACATGCCGATGAGAATATCTATTACCGTACGGATCACCACTGGACGTCGCTTGGCGCTTACTATGCCTACACTGCATGGGCGGGCTCACAGGGGGTTTCTGCGCATGATCTGACAGACTATCATGTTAATACTGTGTCGGACTCCTTTTTGGGGACTACCTATTCCAAGGCAAATCTTACCTCTATCAAACCGGAAGAGATCCAGACCTTTGAGCGAAAGGATGTCCCAAAGGCAACTATGCAGGTCCACACAGGAAAAGAAGTGAAGTTCTTTGACAGCCTCTATGATGAGAGCTATCTCTCCAAAAAGGACAAGTATTCCTGTTTCCTCAGCTCTAATAATCCCCTGGTGACCATTGAAACGGGGATTAAGAACGGGAAGACACTACTGGTTGTGAAGGATTCCTTTGCCAACTCGTTTGTGCCGTTCCTGACAGGAGAGTATGAGCGGATTTTCGTCGTGGATCCACGCTATCAGCGCAACGGGATTCTTTCCATGATCGGGCAGGAATCAGTAACCGACGTTCTGGTGCTGTACAACCTGGTCAATTTCTGTAACGACACCAATCTGATCTCCTTGGTAAGGGAGTAGCCAGACAGCCTGGGCGGATATGACCCAGGCTGTTTTTACGTCTGAAACTCTGGGCAAAACTGGGAGAGTATGATATGATAGGATTGCTGAGTATACCATCCGGTGTTTCGATTTTATTCTGTCTAAACTATCAAATTTTTGTATAAATAAATTTGATATATACTTTTAGTATCATAATAGGGCGGTTTTGTATCTTTCAAAAAGGAATTTGTAAAAAATCCAGGTTTTTAACACAGAAAATGGAGTGGTTATTTGTCATACTTTTTGGATTTAAGTAGTATAAAAATACAATTTGTATAAATTGAGTGATGCTTTTGAAAGGAAGGATTGTCCGGTGAAACTTTTGGTCGTAGAAGATGATAGCACCATTGCACTGGGTCTGGAATATTCCCTGCAACAAGAAGGGTATACAGTGAATGTCTGCGACAGTGTAAAACGGGCGATGGAATTCTCACAGACAGAGCATTTTGATTTATACCTGCTGGATTTGACTTTGCCGGATGGCAACGGGTATGAAATCTGTAAACATCTGAAAGCGCGGGAGGATGTCCCGGTGATTTTTCTGACCGCCTGCGATGATGAGGTCAATGTGGTTATGGGTCTGGATATGGGCGCGGATGACTATATTACCAAGCCTTTTCGGATCAGGGAACTGATTTCCAGAATCCGCTCAGTACTCCGTAGGTATCATTTAACCGAGCAAAATCCAAACCTCATCGAATTTTATGGTATACAGCTGAATACCATGCAGGCAAAGGTGACAAAATCCGGAAAGGAAATTCCCTTGACAGCAATGGAATACAAGCTCTTGCTGACATTGGTCAATGCCCAGGGAAGAGTGCTGACCCGTAATCAGCTATTGGAAGGGATCTGGGATATAGCAGGCGATTTTGTCAACGACAACACGCTGACCGTGTACATTAAACGGCTGAGGGAAAAGCTGGAGGAGGATCCTCAGAATCCTCATATCATCCAGACAGTCCGCGGTTTTGGTTACCGATTGGGGGACGGACATGTTCAGAAATAGGGAGTTTCGCCGCCTATTTTGGGTATTTCTTGCCGTGGGCGCTGCTGGGTTCGCGCTCTTTTCGGCGGTCAGCATGTTTTGCGCTCTGGTGTTCCTTTTGCTGATTGGTGTTTTGTTTTTCTGTGTGCTGGGTTATACGGCGGCGCGCTACCGTCAAATAGCGGAACTATCCCTCTATTTGAACCGGATTGCCTCCGGGGAATACGGCCTGGATCTCAGGGATAATGTGGAAGGGGAGCTCAGCGCTCTGAAAAATGATATTTACAAAGTGACTGTTATGCTGGCGCATCAGGCGGATCTGCTCCAAAAGGATAAACGGTATCTGGCGGATACGCTTGCGGATATCTCCCATCAGCTGAAGACGCCGCTCACCTCCATGCTGGTGATGACAGATCTGCTTGAGCAGCCGGATTTGCCGGAGCAAAAACGTCGGGAATTTACTGGGCGCATCCGTTCTCAGCTCCAGCGTATGGAATGGCTGATTTCCTCCCTGCTCAAACTTTCCAAACTGGATGCGGGGACGATCCGTTTTAAAAAAGAGCAGGTGTTCCTTCCAAAATTGATTTGTAAAGCCACCGAGCATCTGTTGCTTTTGATGGATGTCAAGGGACAGAAACTGGTTTTGGAGGGAAATCCGGAGACATATTTCCTGGGGGATTTGGAATGGACGGCTGAAGCGATGGCAAACCTTGTGAAAAACTGTGTGGAGCATACCCCAGCAGGAGGAACCATCCGGATCCGGTATGAGAGCAGTGTTCTCTATACCCAGATTATCCTCTCGGATACGGGAGAAGGCGTGGACGCCGAAGATCTCCCCCATATCTTTGAGCGTTTTTACAAGGGGAAAAATTCCTCCAAGGACAGCGTCGGGATTGGTTTAGCCATGGCGAAGAATATTATCAGTAAACAAAACGGAACCATCGAAGCAGCCGGAGAACCCGGCAAGGGGATGACATTTACAATAAAATTTTATCGGGCGATTGTATAAAAATAGCGCCGGCAATACAGAAAAGCCGCGGGAAACATCCCGCGGCTTTTCTCTTAGATGGTTTCGTCTTTGAGTGCGTCAATGATATTTGCTTTTTTGATCTTTGTGCTGGAATAGAGCATGGAGATCCCGACAATCAGGAATACACTGAGTACGGCAATCAGGAGATTGCCCCATGGCAGGATAAATTCCGGCTGGAACATTTCCGACAGGACGCCGTGTGCCAGCCACATGACGGCAATGCTGATTGGCAGCCCATAGAGCAGCGCTTTGATTCCATAAAAAATGCTCTCATATCGGATCATCCGATTAAAGGATTTCGGCGTCATGCCGATGGAGCGGAGCATGGCAAACTCCCTTCTGCGCACGGAAATGCTGGTGGAGATAGTGTTGAAGACGTTTGCGATGCAAATAGCAGTGATCAGCGCGATAAACCCATACACAAAGATATTGAGAATAATCGTGATGGTGTTCTGCTCCTGACGAGCCTGGGTGAGGTTCATATAGTATGTGCTCGGGCCGGAGGTGTCCTCATCCAGGATTTTCTGTACTTCCTTGTCATATTCCGCCATCAGGGATTCGTCTTCCTGATACTCTTTCGTCAAAGTGGAAAGGAACTTGATGGTATATTCTCCATGGTCTCCCTGGCCGATTTCCTGGAGCAGCTGTTCAAAGACCTTCTCCCCGACAATCAGGTTTGCGCCCCCGTTCAGGCTGGCAACCGGAGTATATCCCATGGGCACTGCGTCCACAGGAAATGCTTGTATTTCCGTGGTGTTTTCCACAGTGTAGTAATCGCGCAGGGTGACCGGATAGGTTCCGTTTTGCAGGATACTTCCCTCATACTAAACACCGCCCGCCTGTGTTTGCAGGGGATTGAGGAATAGAGCGGCCGGGTGTTCCGGATCGTTGATTTTTTCGTAATCGATTCCATTGATTTTGCAGAACTCTCGCAGGTATTCCTCGTTAAAGGAGATGATATCCCCATGGAATAAGATACTTCCTTCTTTGCGATCATAACTCTGTCCGTCCGCTTCTTCCTTCTGGATGACGGTCTTTGCCTTTTCCGAGAGCGCGCTTTCCGGAAGGAAGGCCTC
>CALDJI010000241.1 GCA_937901805.1 uncultured Clostridia bacterium
GGGTATCTTCCGCGGCGCATTGGATGTCCGTGCAAGCGACATCAACGATGCTATGAAGATTGCCGCCGCCAAAGCAATTGCTGATTATGTCACTCCAGACAAGCTCTGCAGAGATTACATCATTCCGAGTGCATTTGAGGATGGAATTGCCCAGGTGGTTGCAAAAGCTGTTGTACAGGCCGCTCGTGATTCCGGTGTTGCACGTCTCTAATTCTTCAATTTTACTGATCAAAAAAAGTCCCCGGAACGGAAAACTCCGCCCCGGGGACTTTTCTTCTTTGCAAACATGTAGGCCGGGTTTGTACGAAAACCCGCACAGATATATTTGAAAAACCCTACTTTCCAAGCGCCTCTGCCGCACAGCAAATCTTACTTATCATCTGTCCAATTGAGAGAAGAACCTCTCTTATGCGGATTTATAGACCGAAGGATTTTCCGCGTCTCCCTGTGTTCTTTGTTTTGGAACATTGGCGGAAACAAATAGACACCTGCTCATCCCCTTACCCGCACTGCCCGAAAGTTGTCCCAAAATCGCCCGAATCCTGCGGTATAGTAAATATATGGCTCTTGTGAATATTCACGGAGAAGAAACAGCTGGAAAAAACCAGAATACGCGGCTTTTTTGCTGTTCCCTCCGGTAAAAACAATTTTAAATCAACAACTGAAATATGATAGCAGTGAAGAAAGTCTATTTAAAATTACAACTGGACAAAATTACAGACAACATTTAAAGCGATACTGCAAATCAAACAATATCCTCTATCTTACTCCTTATGACCTTCGCCACACATTTGTTTCAATTGCAAAAAATTTACCGGAAGGAAGTTTAAAGCAACTTGTAGGACACAGTGTTGCTATGGATACATGCGGAGTATATGCGCACCAAATAGATGGAGAAGAAAAACAGACAGCAAAAATTTGGAATCTGTTTTCAGCGACTTATTGGCTGAAAAATAAGTGGGTTATTTAATGGGTTGCAAACAAAAGAAAAACTCTGTAGAAAGGCTTGATAGGCCAATCCACAGAGTTTTTATGGCGGAGAAGGAGGGATTCGAACCCTCGATGCGCTATTAACGCATACACGAGTTCCAGTCGTGCGCCATAAACCGGGCTAGGCGACTTCTCCATATTTTGGGGGTTTCATACTCTCTTCAGAGCGCTTAATCATTATAACCGATTTTCATCCACAAGTCAAGCTTTTTCTAGAAATTCTTAGAAATTTCTGATAAAAACGGAGTGGAGAGGAAAAACCTTTCCACTCCATCTTATATCCAGAAAATTGCTTTTATTCTCCGACGTACGGAAGGAAAGCAAGGTGACGTGCGCGCTTGATTGCAACTGTCAGCTGGCGCTGATGGCGAGCGCAGGTACCAGTAACTCTGC
Organism: uncultured Clostridia bacterium; assembly: GCA_937901805.1. Classification (GTDB taxonomy): domain Bacteria; phylum Bacillota; class Clostridia; order Oscillospirales; family Ruminococcaceae; genus Pseudoruminococcus_B. The sequence goes on from CALDJI010000241.1 coordinate 1,384, forward strand.
GAGGAACAATCTTTGCTCTGTCAGAAAGATATCTTCTGAGTTTAGCCACGTCTTTGTAGTCGATATGCTCGACTTTGTCGACACAGAAGGAACAGACTTTTTTACGGCCTCTTCTGCCGCGTCCGCCTCTTTCATTTCTCTCCAACGTAATGACCTCCTTTAATCAGGATAAATACAAATGCTTAAAACGGTAAATCGTCATCTGCCGGAATTTCAGAAAAATCACCGAGATCCCCGCTCTCAAAAGTCTGAGCTGGCTGCGCAACAGGGTTTGGAACCTCAAATGGTGTCGGTGCCGGCTGCTGATATGCAGCATTTGCACGTTCACTGGAAGCTTTACTCTCTGCAAAATGGACCTGATCAGCAACAATCTCAAACGCTTTCCGGTTCACGCCATTGCGATCCGTATAGCTTCTGGTCTGAATCTGGCCATCCACAGCAACCAACTGGCCTTTGCGAAAATAACGGGAAACAAATTCCGCCGTCTGACGCCAAGCAACAATATCGATAAAATCCGTCTGCTGCTGGGCATTTTTGGAATAATTCCGGTTGACAGCCAGCGTAAAGCTTGCGACTGACACACCGTTCGGGGTCTGTCTCAATTCAGGGTCTGCGGTTAAGCGGCCCATCAGGATTGCCCGGTTGAGCATACAAACACCACCCTCAAATTAGTCCTTTTTGACGATCAGTGTACGGAGAACTCCATCCGTAATTTTGTAAACGCGGTCGAGTTCTGCCGGGAATTCCGGAGTACAGGTGAAGTTTACCAGATAATAGTAACCTTCATTCTCCTTCTGGATTTCGTAAGCCAATCTGCGCTTACCCCAATCCTCCACGCTGTCGACAGTACCGTGTTCTGCGATGAGGTTCTGGAATTTTTCAAACAAATTCTTGATACCCTCTTCGCCAAGCTTTGTGCTGAGAATCATTACAGTCTCGTAGCTTGCTTTAACCTGTGCCATGAAAACACCTCCTTTTGGACTTATGGCCCCGGATGACATACCGGAGCAAGGATGTTATGCGCTTGGCGCAATAACAGTCAAATTATAACACTTGCAGTAAAGCTTGTCAACTAAAATTCAAAGCGTTTTTACAAGTTCTTTTAAGTATGCCCGCAGATCCTCACCGATTTCTTCGTTCTTCAGTCCGACTTCAATCGACGCCTGCAAAATCCCCAGCTTGTTCCCCATGTCATAGCGGATGCCCTCATAATCCACACCCATCATATGCTCTGTTACAGCAAGCTCTTTCATTGCGTCCGTCAGTTGGATCTCCCCGCCGGCTCCCGGTGCTGTTCGTTCCAGGATTTCAAAAATTTTCGCAGGAAGCACGCAGCGATCCAGAATGGAAAAATTGGAAAATTCCTTTCCCGGGGCAGGCTTTTCAATCATATCGTCCACCATATAGAGATTATCCCGTTCATGATGGACGGAAAGGGAGGAGTATCGCTGGATATCCTGTGCCGAAACCTCTTTTATACCGACAACACCCAGTCCATATTTCTCATATACTTCGCAGAGCTGTTTGCAGGCTGGATTTTCCCCGATGATTACACCGTCTCCATAGAGCACGGCAAACGGCTCGTTTCCAACAAAGGATTTTGCACATAAAACGGCATGCCCAAGTCCTTTCATTTCCTTC
>CALDJI010000242.1 GCA_937901805.1 uncultured Clostridia bacterium
TATGAATGGGGTACTTTCCCCAACTCAAAGCTGAAAAACATTCCCAGCACCAGCGAGACTGGAAAGCTTGTCCAAGTTTCGGCTGGTCTTGACCATATCATTGCCGCCAACGAGGACGGACAGATTTTCACTTGGGGCAACGACCGCATGGGATTGAACACCATTCCTATGGAGCTGCGCTCCGGTGGCAACGACATCAAGCAAATCTTGGCTGGTTATCAGATTTCTCTGGTTCTCACAGAGGACGGAGAGATGTACAACTGGGGCAGTGACTATCTGTTGAACATTGTCTATCCGGAAGGCGTACAGGGCAACATCGAGAAATTTGCGGCCAGCACCAACATCGTCATGGTACTGACCAAAGATGGCGAGGTTGTTCCCTTGACCATCAAAGCCTCCGCTTACACCAATATTCCCGAAGAGATTCAGGGCGATGTAGTGGACCTGGCTCTCACAGATGAAAGCGCCGCTGCTGTTACCTCCGATGGACGCGTTTACACCTGGGGCAACAACATCAAAAAGACCCTGGATGTTCCCGAGGAGATTCAGGGACAAGTGGCTTCCTTATCCAGCGGACGTTATCACTTTACTGCTGTTTTGAAAGATGGTACCCTTTGCAGTTGGGGCGACAATACGCATGGTCAAACCAATGCCCCGGAGGGCGTTGCTGTTTCTTCGGTGGAGAGCGGCTACTATGCCAACTATGCCATCACAGAAGATGGTTCTGTGGTTTCCTGGGGCCTGAAAGGTTACCTGATGGGCACAGACTCCTTGGGTCGCGATTTGTTCCGCCGCCTGCTGGTGGGTGGTCGTATGACCATGACCGTGGGTGCCATTGCGGTTATCATCTCCACCATCATTGGCATTGTCGTCGGTGGTATCTCCGGTTACAAAGGCGGCAAAGTGGACAACCTGTTGATGCGTCTGACTGAAATTGTATCTTCCATTCCTTTCCTTCCTTTCTGTATTATTTTGTCTTCTATTTTGGGCAATTCGATCAGCGAAACGCAGCGCATCATCCTGATCATGTGCATTTTGGGTCTTTTGTCTTGGCCCGGTGTCCGCGGCAGCGTTCTTGCCGAGCGTGAACAGGAATTTGTCACCGCTGCCAAAGCGCTGGGCGTTCGGGAGTTTGGCATCATCTTCCGCCACATCGTTCCGAACATTATTACTGTTATCATCGTCAATGCGACCTTAAACTTTGCAACTTGCATGTTGACCGAGTCCTCTCTGTCCTTTATCGGCTTTGGTGTCACAGAACCCAATGCTACATGGGGCAATATGTTGACCGGTGCGCAAAATGGTCAGGTCATTGAAAACTACTGGTGGCGCTGGGCATTCCCGGCTCTGATGCTTGGCATCTGCACCATCAGCATCAACTGTATCGGTGACGGCCTGCGCGACGCCATTGACCCCAAATCGAAGGAGAGGTGAGAAACGCATGAGTCTGTTGGAAGTCAAAAATCTGCACACCTATTTCACTACGAAAAAAGGAATCGTCAAAGCAGTAAATGACGTCAGTTACACGCTGGAGGCCGGTAAAACACTGGGCATCGTCGGTGAGTCTGGTTCAGGCAAAAGCGTATCCGCCATGAGCATTCTTCGGCTGCTGGACGGCAATGGCTACATTGAGAGTGGAGAGATCACGTTCAATGGCCGCAATATTTTGGAATGCAGCGTTAAGGACTTGCACCATATCCGCGGCAACGAAATCTCTGTCATCTTTCAGGAACCGATGACCTCTCTCAATCCGGTGTTCACCATTGAGCGCCAAATCGGCGAGGTTCTTCGCCTGCATCAAAATCTGGACAAAAAGGCCGCCTATCAAAGAGTGGTCAGTCTGTTGTCCGACGTAAAGATTCCTAACCCGGATCGGGTTGCCAAACAGTATCCCTTCCAGTTGTCCGGCGGTATGCGCCAGCGCGTCATGATTGCTATGGCCCTGGCCTGCAAACCCAAACTGCTGATTGCAGACGAGCCTACCACTGCTTTGGACGTTACCATCCAAGCTCAGATTTTGAAATTGATGAATGAGCTCAAGCAGCAGACCGGTACTTCGATTCTGTTCATTACCCACGATTTGGGTGTCATTCATGAAATGGCCGATGATGTAGCCGTTATGTACTGCGGACAAATTGTGGAAAAAGCGGACGCCAAAACGATTTTCCATAATGGAGTCTATTCCCATCCTTACACAGAGGGCCTGATGATCTCGATTCCTCGGCTCAATACTCCTAAGGATAAGCGGCTGGAGGCCATTCCGGGCTCTGTTCCCAATCCTCTGTATTTGCCGACGGGCTGCAAATTTGCTCCTCGCTGCAAATACTGCACCGAAAAGTGCAAAACCAGTGAACCTTCCTTGCAGCAGGTAGGCCCTGACCATTATATCCGGTGCTTCTATCCGGAGAAGGCGGTGAGAAATAAACATGGAGAATGAAAACCGTAATGTGCTGCTGACGGTCCGGGATTTGAAGCAGTATTTCCCGATTAAAAAGACCAAATTCCGCGAAAAACAGCGTTATGTACGTGCCAACGACGGCATCTCCCTGGATATTTACGCCGGCGAGACATTGGGCCTTGTAGGCGAGTCCGGCTGCGGAAAATCGACTTTTGGCCGCACGCTGCTGCAGCTCTATCCTCAAACTCACGGTCAGGTCATTTATCATAAGAATGGCGAAGACATTGATTTAAAAACGCTCTCCAAAGAGCAGATGCGTGTTCTGCGCAAGGATTTGCAACTGATCTTCCAAGATCCCTACTCTTCTTTGAACCCCCGTATGACGGTAGGACAAATTATCGGAGAAGGTCTTGTATCCCACGGTGTATTCAAGCGTGGCGACCCCGCCATGCGAGATTATATCTTCCAGGTTATGGAGAACTGCGGTTTGGCCAGCTATATGTTTGGCCGCTATCCGCACCAATTCTCCGGCGGTCAGCGTCAGCGCATCGGCATTGCCCGCAGCTTGGCCTTGAATCCCGCTTTTGTGGTCTGTGACGAGGCTGTATCCGCACTGGATGTTTCCATTCAGTCGCAAATTTTAAACCTTCTGTCAGATTTGAAGGAAAAGCAAAACCTGACGTACTTGTTTATCACTCACGATTTGAGCGTGGTCAAGTATATCAGCGACCGCATCGGCGTTATGTACTTGGGCAACATGGTGGAACTTGCCCCCACAGAGGAACTGTTTGCCAATACACTGCATCCCTACACGGAAGCACTGTT
>CALDJI010000243.1 GCA_937901805.1 uncultured Clostridia bacterium
GATGACGCTGAGGGAACTCGATGAAAAACTGGATATGGCGAAAAAACTGGGCGCCATGCAGGAAAGCCTGGAACAGATAGACGAATATCTCGATAAAATTGATTTATATAATCAGCGGTATTGTTTTGCGCGCCCGATTAGCGAGGATGTGGCAAAACTCAAACAAATCCCCGCAAAACTCAGAGGATAACAGCCGCAAAAGGGGGATTTTTCGATGGCGTTTGAAAGTCTGGCGGATAAACTGTCCGCCGCGTTTAAAAAACTGCGTTCCAAGGGGAAACTCTCGGAAAATGACGTCAAGGAAGCCATGCGGGAAGTCCGTTTCGCCCTGCTGGAAGCGGACGTCAACTACAAGGTCACCAAGGATTTTGTCAAGTCCGTGACCGAGCGCTGCATCGGATCGGATGTGCTCGAAAGCCTGACCCCGTCCCAGCAGGTCATCAAGATTGTCAACGAGGAACTCACCGTCCTGATGGGCGAGGGGACGGCCCGGCTGAATGCGGCGGCCCATCCGCCCACCATCGTGATGATGTGCGGCTTGCAGGGCGCCGGTAAAACGACCCACTGCGCCAAGCTCGCCCTTTACCTGAAAAAGCAGATGGGCAAGCGCCCGCTTCTCGTCGCGTGCGATATCTATCGCCCGGCGGCTATCAACCAGCTGCAAATCGTGGGGGAGCGCGCCGGAGTCCCGGTGTTTGAAATGGGGACGGAAAAGCCGGTCAAAATTGCAAAAGAGGCGGTCAAACACGCCAAAGACCACGGCAACGACCTGGTGATTATCGATACCGCCGGCCGTCTGCACATTGACGAACAGATGATGGAGGAGCTTAAGGAGCTCAAGGCGGAAATTCAGCCCAACGAGATCATGCTCGTGGTGGACGCCATGACCGGACAGGACGCCGTCAACGTCGCGCAGTCCTTTGACGAGGCGCTTGGGATTGACAGCGTCATGCTCACAAAACTCGACGGCGATACCAGGGGCGGCGCGGCGATTTCCATCCGCGCAGTCACCGGAAAACCGATTAAATTTGCCGGTATCGGCGAAAAGGTGGAGGATATTGAACCGTTCCATCCGGACAGGATGGCCTCCCGTATCCTCGGCATGGGCGATGTGCTCACCCTGATTGAAAAAGCACAGGAGGATTTTGATGCGAAAAAAGCCGCAGAAGTGGCGGAAAAGCTCAAAAAGAACTCCTTTGACTTAAACGATCTGCTCGACCAGATGCAGCAGATCCATAAAATGGGGTCGTTCGGCTCCATTGTCAATATGCTCCCCGGCCTCTCCAACAAGGTCAAGGAGGAAGACCTCGACCGCGGGCAGGATCAGATGAAGCAGATGGAATCCATCATCCTCTCGATGACTAAGGCGGAGCGCGCAAAACCGTCCATTATCAACCCGTCAAGGAAACGCCGGATTGCGGCGGGCAGCGGGACGAGAGTGGAGGACGTCAACCGGGTGCTCCGGCAGTTTGAACAGATGCAGAAGATGTTCAAAATGTTTGGGGGCGGCAAAAAGGGAAAACGCCGCATGATGCGCGGCTTGCCCGGAATGCCCTTTTAAAAATTGATTTTGTGTATTACCGAACTGTTTCGGTTAATATAACTCAAACCTATCAGGAGGTGACTTGAAATGGCAGTGAAAATCAGACTGCGCCGCATGGGTGCAAAGAAAGCTCCTTTCTATCGTATTGTCGTTGCTGACAGCAGATATCCGCGCGATGGCAGATTCATTGAGGAAGTCGGATACTATGATCCGACCAAAGATCCTGTCGTTGTAAAAATCGACGAGGAAAAGGCAAAGAAATGGATTGCAAATGGCGCACAGCCGACGGATACCGTCAAGGCTATGCTCAAAGCAACCGGCGTGATCTAAGGACGGAGGGCGAAGTCAATGGACAAGCTTCTTATCACAATCGCAAAGGGTCTTGTGGAGGACAAGGACGCAGTCAGCGTCACTGTGGACGAGCCGAATGAAGAAGGTGTCATCGTATACCACCTGCATGTAGCCGCAGAGGATATGGGCAGGGTCATCGGCAAACAGGGCCGTATTGCAAAGGCAGTCCGTACTTTGATGCGTGCCGCTGCAAACCGCTCCGGGGAAAAAATCATGGTCGAAATCGACTAAGGATGCCGGGTGTTTTCAGGCAGCAAACTAAAAAACGGTTGTGGGGTGGGGCGAAAGCCGCATCCCACATTTGTTTTATATAGGCAAAATCTCCTAGTGCGCAGCAGGTCTGTTCGATCATCAAAGCGGATAACGAACCGTCCAAACGAGCGGCGCAGTCCATCGGGATAAAACCGGTAAAAACATTTACCGCCCGGTACTATCACGGGGATATGCCGCACATTCTGTACCGGATTTCCCGTCGGGAATACCAGGGCAGCCGGGATGCTTTTCATCCTGGCGAGATTATGCTATGATAAATTTGTCTTTTTGAGGTATCGATTGTTTGAAGGGGATGTCTGCTTTGGGGAAAGACGGAGATTTCTTACCCGCCTGTCAATGGGATCGCAGTGATAGGGACGGTTCTCCCTGGCATGCCGGATACCGAACAAGTTTTCTAAGACAGGGGAACCCATTGTGGAAACGCCACTGGAAAAACAAACGCTGTCTAATAAGCGCAGAGTGTTGCCAAATCCACAAAAGCAGACAGATTTTCTACAGGAGGAATTATGAAAAAACGGTTTTTGGAAGTTGGAAAAATTGTCAGTACCCATGGCGTGCGCGGGGAGATCAAAGTACTCCCCTGGTGCGACAGCGCAGAATTTCTGACGGAATTTGAAGAACTCTATTTTGATGAGGGAAGAACCCCGGTATCCATTGAAAACGCCAGGGTGCATAAGGGCATGGCCATTCTGAAACTGGAGGGCGTCGGGGATTTGGATAAGGCCAATACCTATCGGGGAAAGGTGCTCTATATGGACAGGGAAGATGTCGAACTGCAGCCGGGCACCTATTTTATCCAGGATTTGATTGGACTTGCGGTTGTAGACGCGGACACAGGGGAAGAATACGGCACGCTTTGTGATGTGACTCAGACCGGTGCAAACGACGTCTACCATATCCGTACGCCGCAGGGGAAGGAGTACCTGATCCCTGCGATTGAGCAGGTGATTGAAAAAACGGATATTGCCGGGGGAAAGCTCCTGATTCATCCGTTGGAAGGGTTGTTTGAATAAGATGCGGATTGATATTGCAACTCTTTTCCCGGAGATGTGCGAGACGGTGCTCAGTGAAAGCATTATCGGCCGTGCCCGCCGCAAGGGGATTTTACAGTTTTTCTGCCATAATATCCGGGACTATACGCTGGATAAGCACCGCCGGGTGGATGATACCCCCTATGGCGGCGGGATGGGCATGGTCATGCAGGCAGACCCTATTTACCGCTGTTTTGAGGACATCGTCGGGCAGCTGGGCAGACGCCCGCATGTGATCTATCTCTCTCCGCAGGGGAAACCGCTCACCCAGGCAAAGGCGGTGGAATTATCCAAAATGGACGGGCTTCTGCTTCTCTGCGGACATTATGAGGGAGTGGATGAGCGCCTGATTGAGGAAATTGTGGACGAGGAAATCTCAATCGGCGACTATGTGCTCACCGGCGGGGAACTTCCGGCTCTGGTTCTGGCGGACACGGTCTGCCGTTTGATTCCGGGCGTGCTTTCGGACGAGGAAAGCTTTACGGAAGAGAGCCACTATGCCGGATTGCTGGAATACCCGCAGTATACCCGGCCTCCTGTCTGGCATGGACGGGAAGTCCCGCCCGTCCTTTTCACCGGTCACCATGCCAATATCCGGAAATGGCGCCGCGAGCAGCAGATTGTCCGTACGCTGCGCAAACGTCCGGATATGCTTGCGAACGCACCGCTGGATAAGGACGATAAAAAGTTTCTTCATCAACTCAAAAGAGAGACAAAAGGGGAATAGTACGGGATTTTTGGGCTAGGATAGCGAGTGTAAAAAGCAGCATCCCTGCAAACGGGATTGTTTTTCATCGAAGGTAGCAGGGTTTCAGCTTACTTTTTTGGAAGCCAGAAGAGCAGCTTTCCACAGATGTAATGGAATTTCCCACATCGATACTGGGCAATATCATGAGCATGTTGAAAACTTTGTGGTGAATTTATCTAAACGAAAACGGATGTAACTGTAGGATATCGGAAAAAAAGCAGAATTGGCGCTGCATTTGTGGAAATTTGATTGACGGCAAATTCATTTATGCTATAATAAGATTGTCGTCGCTAAACGGTAGTTAGGAACCGGGCGATCACATCCTGCATAGGATAGTGGATGTAGAGAAAAATAAAAATATTGAAATTTAGGAGCGTTGGATTACTATGTTTGTAAAAGATGTTACGGTTCAAAACCAGGTTGGTTTGCATGCACGTCCAGCTACATTTTTTATCCAGAAGGCAAATGAGTTTAAATCTTCCATCTGGGTGGAAAAGGATGAGCGCAGAGTCAATGCAAAAAGCCTGCTTGGCGTCCTTTCTCTGGGTATTGTAGGCGGCAAGACCATCCGCATCATTGCAGACGGAACGGATGAGCAGGAAGCGGTAGAAGCGCTGATTAAACTCGTAGAATCCGGTTTTGCAGAGTAATTTCTGTTTCACAACTGTACACAAAGTACCAATGCAAACCTATTTTAGGACATCCCTAAGATAGGTTTTTCTTTTATATTCCTCTAAAGGAGAATGCCCACTATGAATAACAGCCGGCTTCCGTTTTTGTATGAAAAATCGCACGGGCTGCCTCTTTTGCCCGGCGTGTATATTATGAAGGATTCTTCCGGAAAGATTATCTATATCGGTAAAGCAAAGGCGCTGAAAAACCGGGTTTCTTCCTATTTCCGCAGCATAGAAAAGCATCAGGAAAAGGTCTATCAGATGGTGCAGCATGTCTATGATTTTGAATATATCATTACGGACAGCGAGTTTGAAGCCCTGGTCCTGGAATGCAGCCTGATTAAACAGTATTCCCCCAAATACAATATCCTGCTCAAAGATGATAAAGGGTACCATTATATTAAAATTGCGCCTAAACGCTTTGGCCGAATTACCGCACAAAAGCAGAAACTGGATGAAGAGGATGCTGTGTATCTCGGCCCCTATACCAGCTCCTATACAGTGCGGGAATCGGTGGATGAGGCGAATAAAGCGTTTATGCTCCCCACCTGCGGCCGGAAGTTTCCGGAAGATTTTCGAAAAGGGCGTCCCTGTTTAAATTACCATATCAAACAGTGCATGGGCGTCTGTACGGGCAAGATCAGCGAAGAGGAATACAATGAAATCCTGCAGGAGGCAATTGGCTTTCTCAAAGGATCGAGTACTTCCACCGTGCGTATTTTGACGGATAAAATGGAACAGGCCGCGGAAAACCTGGAATTTGAAAAGGCCGCGCGTCTGCGTGACCGTATTAACGCGCTCAATAAACTCAGCGAAAAGCAGAAAGTCGTCATGTCCAAGGTTGAGGATCAGGACGTCATTGCTTTTGCACAGGGGATTAAAATGGCCTGTGCAGCGGTGCTGAAATTCCGTGGAGGAAAACTGGTGGACAAGGAGGATTTTATCCTCCCGGATATTGAATCCCTGCAGGAGGCAAGGGCCGAATTTCTGCACCGGTACTATTCGATGAAAGACTATGTGCCGAAACAGCTGACTTTGGATGAAGCAACCGGGGAGGACGAACTGCTGTCACAGTTTTTATCAGAAAAACGCGGCAATAAGGTGACAGTCAGTGTCCCGAAAATCGGGGATCAGCAAAAGCTGGTCACTATGGCCAGAGAAAACGCTGCGGAGCGCCTATCCAAAGAAACTCCCATCACGGGCAGGGAAGTAGCGGCGCTTGATGAACTTGCACGGCTGCTGGGGCTGCCGCATCCGCCGCGCTATATTGAGTCCTATGATATCTCCAACTGGGGCAGTGAAGCCATGGTGGCGGGGATGGTGGTCTTTGAAAATGCCCGCCCCCTCAAAAGCGCCTATAAACGGTTTTCCATCAAAACGTTGTCCGGCCCGGATGACTATGCCTCCATGCGGGAGGTCATTTCCCGGCGGATCGCGCGTTATTTTGAGGAAAAGGAAAGCGGAGAAGGGTTTGGCCGCCTTCCGGATCTGATTTTACTGGACGGCGGAAAGGGGCATGTTTCCGCTATCCGTCCCTTGATTGAACAGGCCGGACTGAACATCCCAGTCTATGGTATGGTAAAAGATGACAGGCATCGTACCCGTGCAATTGCGGAAGACGGAGGGGAAATCGCGATTAATTCCAACCGCAGCGCGTTTACCCTGGTATCCAAAATCCAGGATGAGGTACACCGTTTTGCAATTTCCTATCAGAGGACAAAACATCGCAGCCGTGCATTTTCCTCCACCTTAACTCAGATTGAAGGGATTGGAGAGGCCAAGGCAAAAGCGCTCCTCAAACACTTTAAAACAATTGGCGCAGTGAAAGAGGCTCAGCCGGAGGCATTGAACAATGTGTCCGGGATCAGCATGGAGCTGGCCCAGAGAATTTTCGACTATTTTCATGCGGACAACTCTTGACAAGCGGGAACAGGCAGAGGATAATAGACTACAAGTTTATGCAAGAAGATTGGAAGGTATTCCGGAGGATTTTCATTGTCTCTGGAAAAGGTTGTTTTTGTCAATCAGGAAGGAAACATTATGCGAGTAATTACAGGGACTGCCCGTTCTAAAAAGTTGATAACCCCTAAGGGGTCAGACGTCCGTCCGACAACGGATATGGTAAAAGAAGCGGTTTTCAGTGCGGTGCAGTTTGAAATAGAAGGGGCCGCGGTTTTGGATTTATTCGCCGGTTCCGGTCAAATCGGGATTGAGGCGCTCAGCCGCGGGGCAAAAAGCGCGGTATTTGTGGATAAGAACCGGGACGCCATTGCCGCGGTAAAAGAAAATCTGAAAACGACACAGCTTGCTGAAAAAGCAAAGGTCCTGCTGACGGATTCCCTGGCGTTCCTGAAATCCACCGGGGAACAATTTGACTTCGTTTTCCTGGATCCGCCATATGAACAGGGGATCTGCCAGCAGGCTCTGCCGCTTGCCGTACAGGCTGCTAGTGAGACCTGTGTGATTTTCTGTGAAACGCGCAAGCAGGAAGAACTTCCGGAAGAGGTGGGGGATTTTCGGCTGAAAAAGACCTACCGCTATGGGAAAATCAAATTGACGCAGTATCGCAGGAAGGGGGAATAGCATGGGCAGTCATGCAATCTGTCCCGGCAGTTTTGATCCCATTACCAACGGCCATTTGGATATTATCTGTCGGGCAGCCGTTCTGTTTGAAAAAGTTACTGTCTTAGTAACGGAAAATCCTTTAAAACATCCGGCGTTTACAGTACGGCAGAGGATGGAATTCATCCAGCGCATTACCCGGGGTCTGCCGAATGTGTTTGTCGATTCCCATTGCGGGCTTTTGGCGGAATATACCAAAGCACACGGAGTGACCGCGATTGTCAAGGGACTGCGCGCAGTCAGCGATTTTGAATATGAATTGCAGCAGGCCGCGTTTAACCGGAAATTTGATCCCAAGGCAGATACTGTTTTTTTGACTGCACGTGCGGAGTATATGGGGTTGAGTTCCAGTGCGGTCAAACAGATTGCCTATTTTGGCGGAGATATTTCTGATTTGGTACCAAAAGAGATTTTGGAAGAGATAGAGGCGGGTTTGAACCTGGTGAAATAGAGTACCCTCTTCTGATGAAAGTGAGGATTTGACATGCGAATAGAAGAAGTATTGGATCTTTTGGATGAAATGATCGATGACGCCTGGAGCTTGCCGCTCTCTGGCGGCCGCTGCGTTCTGGACGCGGCAAAAGTCCGTGATTTGATTGACGATATCCGTGCGAACCTCCCGATTGAGGTCAAACAGGCAAAAGCCATTGTCGCAGATCGCAATGAGATTATTGAAGGAGCGCGCTCAGAAGCAGCTGCACTGATGCGCAAGGCAGAACAAAAAGCGCAGGCTTTGCTGAAAGAGGATGTCATCACCAGACAGGCGCAGGCTCATGCGAACGAAATGCTGTCCGACGCCCAGCATAAGTCCCGGGAAATGAAGCAGGCTGCCAATGAATATGCAGATTCGATTATGTCGAAAGCGGACGAATGTCTTACGGAAAGCCTGAAAGAAATCCGCAATGCCCGTGCCTTGCTCAAAAATCCGCAGAAATGATAAGAAATGAGATGAAAAACCCCGCCGTTTTTACACGGCGGGATTTTTATATATCCTGAATCGTGAAAAACCTCATTTTTTGGCTAATACCATGCTGGCTCCTTCGATACTGTCCAGCGGAAACACATGGGAAAAACCAGCCTGGTGCAGCAGCTGCATTTCATGTTCCAAGGTGAGCGGGATATCAAAATGGACAAAATATTCTTGCGGAATAGAAAAACGCTCCCTTTTTGCACGATAAGCCTTTTGCAGCAGGGTTTCTTCTTCGTCGCAGCAGGCGATATAATCTCCGAGCAAAAAAGTCCCTCCTTCTTTCAGGCTGTTTTGTATTTTACGATAGAGAGTCTGTTTTTGTTCTGGAAAAAAGTGGTGCAGGCTTTCAAAGGAAATGACAGCATCCCAGAGCGTTTTTCCCATATCAAAAAGGAAATAGTCCGCACAGATTGCCTCAAGATGTTTATCCCCATGCTTTTGAAGGAGTTTTTCCAGCATGTCTGGACAGAGATCCAAGCCGGTGACCTGCAAATCCGGAAACCGGAGAAAACATTCATCCAGCTCCAGCCCTGTTCCACACCCCAAATCCAGAACCTGTTTGCATCCTTCTGGCAGAAATTCTGCAAACCGGCGGTAAGCATTTTTCCAAATGGACATATGCTCTTCATATCCGTCAATTCGTGCTGAGAAAAACGCCGACATCTCTTCCAGGGGAGTATTTTTGGTTTCCTCCAACCAGTTTTTCAGTCCATCCATATGTTGTTTCATATTTTTGCGAATAATCATGTAGAAATCCTTTCTGACAGTCGTTTCATTTTTGATATTCGTAGTATACTGCGCGTGATCTGATTTTTCTACCGAAAACAGTTTTCTGAAAGATCAATGGGGATGGAAAAACTTTTTCGTTACTCATGGAAAAATTCTTCCAGCATCAGTTCTGACAGCGCTTTTCTTGGCCTGGGATAGGGAGTCTGATCGGCATATCCTATAGAAACAGCGCTGACCAAATCCAACTGTGGATAGCCCACAAACGAGCAGTTTTTTTCTTTTGTGTATTCGGTATCCCGGATCCACAGGGCTTCTAAACCCAGATTGACCGCCTGCAGACAGATATGTTCCACAGCAGCGCCGATGGAGAGCATGTCATTGATGAACCATTCCTCGTTCGGTTGGTGGAAACCAGCAGCAGGATGGGGGCATTCCGGAGTACGCCTGCTGTATTTTGGGAACTGTTCAAATAACCTAAAGGCGTATTTTCTCTCTGCTTAAAAAGAGAGGGCATGATAGCTGCGGCAGTATCTTTTTTCTCGACTTCCAGCAATAAAAAGCGCCAGGGATTCCGGTTTTTTGCCGACTGGCATAGGCGGGCGCTTTCCAGAATGGAGAGCAGCTTGTACTTTTCCACTGGCCTGTCTGTGAATTTACGGATACTTCTTCTGTTTTGGATAACGGTTTCCAATTCCATGGAATCTCTCCTTTTGCCGTATTTTAAAACAGGGGATATTGTTGTTCAACGCCGGTATTGGAATATCAGATAAATGGGAAAACAGCCCTCTTAAAAAGAGGGCTGTTTTCTATTTTTCTTCCGATTTTGTGTTTTTGGATTGCGGCTGTTCGGATTTTTTGGTTTGAAACAGGCCGGATACCTTATCCACTACGTCTGGAACCATGTTGATGATACGATCAGTAGTACCATTTTCATCCGAACCGGCAAGCTGGAGCAATCGGACATTCCCATTGCTGATAACCAAAAATGCGATTGGGGAAATCGATACGCCGCCGCCGCTTCCACCGCCAAACATATCTTTGGGTTTTGCAGATGGGAAATCAGAGCCGGCAGAGCCAAATCCAAACGTTACCTTGGACACAGGAATAATAGTCGTTCCATCGTCCGTCCGGATTGGCTGTCCGACAATGGTATTGACGTCCACCATTTCCCGGAGTTTTTGCATAGAAGTCTGCATTAAATCATTGATTGGATGTTCACTCATCATTTATTCCCCTTTCCTTTGTTCATACAGGATATGCTCTCTTTCTTCTTTTAAAAGATCCATGTGGATACTATCATAATAGATCCCGTTTAGGTAATAGCATTCTCTTCTTCTGCCGAATTCTTGGAACCCAATTTTTTTGTAACAGGCAATTGCACGTTCATTAAAGGAAAAAACGCGGAGCATGATACTGTGCAGATTCAGCACCTGAAACCCATAATCTACTAAAAGACCGAGAGCTTCCGCACCGTAGCCTTTTCCACGGTCTGCCTCTTCTCCAATAAACAGTCCGGCTTCTGCCGTACGGTGGATATGACTGATTGGTTCCAGTCCACAGTTCCCAATAAGAGTATTATCTTCTTGCCGGACAATTGCAAACTGGTACGTCTCCGCCGCTTTTTGAAGCCATTCCCGTTCAGATGACAGGGAAATCAGGCTGAAAGTATTCCCCAAACCGTCAGTAACAGAGCGGTCAGAAAGCCAGCGGACATAGGTTCCCACATCCTCGGCGTTCGGGGGAGAAAGATAAAGCCGTTCGCCCTGGATTTTTTTGAAGTAACGCATTTTGATTTAGATTCCTCCTTCTGTCCGGTTTGGAGTTTGCTTTGTCTCCGCCATCTGTTTTTTTATCATCCGTATAAGCAGTTTCCAAAGCGCTCCTCCCGCTGCCCACAGGACAACATATACGGGGATACACACACGCAGGGAGAACTGTACGGTAAACACATCCTCCATCATTTCCGGGATGAGTTCCAGTTTCTGTATTTTCATGCGCAGATAGTTTTGGAGGACGGCCAGGCCGCTATACATAAGGATACAGGTTTTTCCATAAGCAATTCCGGCTTGTGCGGGGTCTTCTCCGCCGATATGCAGGCTGCACACTACGCGATCGATGGTAATATGGCGCAGCAGGAGATTTACCCCATACAAAATACTGCGCAGAACGGCCATCCAGTTGGATATTTTCTCAATGAGTTCATCAAATGCAGCATCAACTGTTTTCGAAATTTTTCGCTCTTCCTGTGTGCGTTCACTCTGAACCGGCTTTTTTTTCTTTTTATGGGAACTTTTCTTGGAAGCAGTCCGCTGTTTTTTTGTCTCTTTGTCTGTGGGAAGCAGAGAAAACTGCAAAAATAGAAAACGGGCTGTCAGGCGGATGATTTTCCCATAAGAAAATTCAACCCGGATACGGGACATTAGAAGGAAAAGAAAGATCCCGGCTATCCCGGTAAAAATAATCCACCCCGTCATGATAAACCCGCCTGTCCGTTCGATGTCTCCTCCTGCTCGGGTGCTTCAGAGTGTATTTTGGGGAGATCCTCCAGAGAAGAAAGGGAAAAACTGCGTAAAAAATTATCTGTCGTACGGTAAGCAATTGGCCTGCCGGGAAGATTGAGCCTGCCGTCCTCTTCAATCAGGCCCTTTGTAACCAAGGAATTGACGATAGAGGAACTGTCTACGCCGCGTACCTGCTCTACAAAACCCTTTGTAACCGGCTGATTGTAAGCGATAATGGCGAGCACTTCGGAAGCAGCGGAGGAAAGGGGAGCATTCTTTTTAATGGTAAGCGCTTTTCGAACCGCTTCCCCGTATTCAATGCGCGTGACCATCTGGTAGCAATCCCCTAAACGGATAATAGAAAGCCCGCTGTTTCTTGTGCGATAGTTCTGTTCCAGTTCTTCCGCGACGATAGGCAATCGGGAGGGTTCCAGACCGGTTGCTTCACACAACCGCTGGGATTCCACCGGATCCCCACAGGAAAAAAGTACGGCTTCCACAATCGCCTTTTCCTGTTCATACATTATGAATCCACCTCCAGTCCTTTGAGCAGGCCCGTACCCTTGCAGAGGGAAGAAAGAGTTGGATAAATCCCCACATGAGCAACCCCTTTCAACTGCTCAGCAAGAGTTGTCCCCGTCAAAACCGCTGCAAAATCAACTTTTGCATTCTGCGCGCTTTTGGCGTCCACTAAGCTGTCCCCCACATAAAGAGCATGGGAAGGTGGACAGCGCAGGGCGTTCAGTGCAAGGAGGATTCCTTCCGGAGAGGGTTTGGGTTCTTTGACGTCATCTCCGCCGAGAATAACGTCAAACAGCCCTTCCTCCTGCTCCCGTGCAAAAACGGCGTCAATCCTGCGGCGGTATTTGGTAGTAACAACTGCAAGCTGGTATCCCTGTTGCCTGAGTGCGTGCAGGCAGGGCAGGGTATCTTCATACAAGCGGGTATTTGCTACCATGACCTCGTCGGATTTTTGCACAAAATAATCGGCAAACCGGTTGGCCAGTTCCTCATTTTGAAGCTGGGTCAACGAGAAAAAAGTCTCCTTTAAGGAAAGGCCGATGGTATGTAGCATATCCGTTTCCGCAGCAGGGGGGAGTCCCATTTCGGCAAGGGCGTAGGAGATGGAGGCAAGAATTCCCCGGGAAGCATCCGCAAGGGTAAAATCGAAATCAAAGAGTACCGCCTGATAGTTGTCCATGTTCCGGTTCCTCCTTTTGAATAATATCCGCTGAAAAGATCCGTCCGCGGTCATCCAATGTGATCTTTCCGGATTTCATCAATTCCAGAAGGGCGAGAAAAACAGCCACCGCTCCGGAGCGTTCCGTCTGCAACTCATAGAGATGTCGCAGAGAAATACCGGTGCCGGTCTTGAGAAGCTGCAATATTTCCCGTTCTTTTGTCTCCACCGGAACAAACTCCCGCTGGATAATCCCCTCAAACGCAGCTTTCGGCGGAGGCAGCAATCGGGCGCGCCGCCCGATTGCTGCAAGGTAAGCTTTTCTCAGAAGCTGCGGTTCGTGCACACGGGTATAGGCATCATCGATTAGGTTTTGCATGGGCGGGTGTATAAAAATATCTCCTCCGACATACTGTTTGCGCAGCAGGACGGCAGCTTTCTTACATGCCGCATATTCGATTAACTGCCCGGTCAGTTCCTCTTTAAGCGCCTGCGCTTCTTCCTGTTTGGGAAGCAGCATGACCGTTTTGATATATACAAGACGAGCCGCCATTTCCAGGAATTCGCTTGCAATTTCCAGATCCTGTCGCTTCATCTGATCGATGGCGTCCAGATATTGTTCTAACAGAGCGGCAATGGGAATATCCCGGATATCAATTTTATTTTTCGAAATGAGATGGAGCAGCAAATCCAGCGGGCCTTCAAACTGTTGTACCCGAAACGTCAGCTTTTCCATATCTTAAAAGATCGCCCGACACAGAATGTCGATAAAACCGGTGGAAAAGTCAAGCCCCCGCAGGACAAGATTGCTTAAAAAAGAAAGCGGGGTAGAGAGGACTCCGGTAAACAGCAGCAGGAATACGGCTAAAAAAATGTACTGTTCATACTGCATGATTTTAAAGTACCATTTTGACGGTAAAAAGAGCGTCGCAAGGCGGGAACCGTCCAGCGGCGGGATGGGGAGTAAATTGAAAATCCCAAGGCCGATATTAAGCTGAACCATTAGAAAGAGAACACTGCAAAAAGCGGCTCCCATAGAAGAATTGGAAAGCGGAGAGTAAAAGGCGACTTTATAAAAAATCAAACAGACAAGAGCCAGCAGCAGATTGGCAAGCGGCCCGGCACAGGCAGAAAGCGCCATACCCTTTTTGGGATTCCTGAAATTGCGGGGATTGATAGGCACGGCGCGCGCCCATCCAAACCCGGTCAGAAGCATACAGATTGCCCCAATGGGATCAAGGTGGGCCAGAGGATTGAGGGTAAGCCTCCCGTTTACGGCAGCCGTATGATCCCCCAATTTATCGGCAACCCAGGCGTGGGCAAATTCATGGAAAGGCAGTGCGGTAAATAAAACAATTGCCTTGACAAAGATCTGAAACATCAGGTCTGACAAATCGATCAACTCCTTACAGATATGCCAATATTATAAGCAATGTCGGTATAAAAAACAAGCGCACAAATATGAACGCTTCCATAATTTCTCATAAAATATTGGAAGATCCGGGTGGATTTTTCTGTTTTGCGCGCAGAGGCGTCCGATATATTTTGGAAAAAGGAAGGGACAGGCAAACTTTACAAAAATGGATTGGCTTTTGAAAGAGTATAGGCATCTTTGCCCCATCTGCAATCAAGACGCTGAAAAAAGCGGAAAAAACCGCATAGCCGCTGGAAAAAGGACTTGCTTTTTGACAGGAAACCTGATAATATATTCCTGTTGACTATCTGAAAGCATTCAAAGGAGGTGCCGACTCATGGCAAAATGCGATATCTGCGGAAAAGGTGTCACTTTCGGAATTAAAGTCTCCCACTCTCACAGACGCTCTAACAGAGCTTGGAAACCGAATGTAAAACGCGTCAAAGCGATCGTCAATGGTTCACCTCGCTACATCCACGCATGCACACGCTGCCTGCGCTCGAATAAAGTGACCCGTGCCATCTAAGTGACGAAAACACCGAAATAAGGAGAGCAGTCCCTGTGGGGGACTGCTCTTTTTTCGTATCGGCTGGTAACGTATCTGTACGCAGAATATTCCTTTCCCGGGCTTTAAGACAGGTTCATCCCCGCCGTCACAGTTTTATTTCCTCACCTGGATGGACAATCAGGCGGGAGGGGTGCTGCATACGCAGGGCAACGGTTTCATCAAAAAGTTCGCCCGGTTTGGTATGGATGGGGATGGTATGTTTGGCGCCAATTGTCTTCGCACAGACAGCGGCTTCTTCCGGCCCCATATTGTAATACCCATCCGTCGGAAGCAGGGCATAATCGAGATGCATTGGTGCAAGAAGGGACGCCATTTCCGGAATTGCAGAGGTGTCTCCTGCGGCATAGAGTGTGATTCCATCGATGGTAATGACATAACCCACGCATTCCGTGCGTTTGTGGTTCTGGTTGCAGGCGGGCACGGCTTTCACTATAATCCCGTCCTGCAGGGAGAATATATGGTAATCACCATTTTGCAGGGCGTCTGCGGCGCAGATAATCCGGCATGCCGGTTTGGATGTCGCCAAAGAAACCTGATTGTGATCACCATGCTCATGAGTAACTAGGATATAATCTGCCGGCAAATGGTATCCGTCTCCGGCATAAGGGTCCACATAGAGCACCGTCCCGTTGTGAGAGGTAAGCCGGAAACTGCCGTGTCCCTGATAATAAAGGACTGCCATGAAAAAACCTCCTTATCTGTTTATCGTTTCTTTTCCTTATTTTACCGTGTTTTTTATAAAGGGACAACTCCTTAGGGGTGGATTTCCCCTTTTTTGGGCATATAGGAAAAAGAGGGAAATCCGGCTTTGCGGGAATACGGCGAAACGGTCGAAATAGTTTGAATAGGGGACAAACCGCCCGCATAATCCTTATAAAGGCGGGTGATAGCAAATG
>CALDJI010000244.1 GCA_937901805.1 uncultured Clostridia bacterium
CAAAAGTATCCTTTACTGGGTCTTTATCGGTGTGATTCTCGTTTTTTATATCACCCAGCTGGGAACGGGCTTTGTCGGGGAAGATATCCGGGAAGCAAAGCAGAGTATGGTATACAATTCCGACAATCCGCTGATGATTCCTCCCGAAGGGTTAGAGAATTACGGAACCCGCAGCGCGGAAATTCCGGAACAGGTCATGCCCGCCGCCACATACCGCCTATGGGAGGAATATTCCGAAAACAAATATGTCTGTTATCCGATTGGCTTTTATAAAAATGTGCACCTAAACGAATCCCAGCAGGAGCGGATCGCTCAGATCATCGGGGAAATCACTGGCCAGACACCTTCGCAGTTAGGCGGCACGATTCAAGAAGCATTCTCCAAATTCAATCCCACTATGCCGATTTTTGAAAATTCCCTGGATTTTTCGGATTTCATCCCAATCCGGATCGGCTATGAGCAGTTTCAAACCAATATGGAGGAAATTGATTCCATCCTTGGAGGAGGTTCGAATTACGCGCTGGATAATCTAGCGTCTTATGGGCATGTACCGGTCACCTATGAGGAAAAAGCAGCCGAGCAGAAGGAAATCATCACCACGGAAAAGGTTACCCACCCCTATGCCCGGCTGTTCTGCGACTACATGGGGATTGTCTGCGCCCTGTTTTCTGTCTTTGTGCCCGTCTCTTTTCTCCTCAGGGACAGGCGTGCCGGCTGCACCCAGCTGATCGCGTCCCGCTGTATCCCCTCCGCCTGTCTGATCCTGATCCGGTACTTCGCCGTACTGGCCATGCTTACGCTCCCTTTTTTCCTTCTGTCCCTGCCGGCGCTTGTTGAGTTGGCGGTCTATGGAACTTCCCAGGGATGGAATGTGGATTGCCTGGCCTTTTTCAAATATATTTTCGCATGGCTTGTACCGACCCTGATGTTCTGCACTTCAGTGGGATTTTTCTTCACCGTGCTGACAGATACCCCCATTGGCGCGGCGCTTATGTTTTTATACAGCATGTTCAGCATTTTTACATCCAACGGCCTTTCCACCGGGCAATATGGGCTTTCCCTTGCCATTCGCCACAACAGCCTGTGGAAAGCGGAGATTGTCCGCGAAAATTTTGGATTGCTGTGTTTTAACCGCCTGTTCTACATCGCAGCATCCCTAGTTCTGTTGGCGGCAACCATCTTACTGTATGAATGGAAAAGGAGGGGAAAACTGGACGTCTATGGAAAGCTTCAGAAAATTATTGGCCGCGTCAAAGGTTCAATTCCAACTCGTTACCGCGGCTAATTTCCTCCTGTGTATCCTGCTTGCCCTTTCAACACCCCTGATCTTCGGGATTGCAAATCTGGATGAAACCGCGAGCAGCTATGTTTTAGAGCGTTATTTTTCCCTAAGCGGACCGTTGCTTTTTACTCCTCTGTTTTTCCCGGAACAGAACCCGGGCATCCGGGAGATGGCAGAATCCAAACGGACTGGTTTTTCCTATGTGCTGGGTGTACGGGTACTGCAATCCGTCCTGTTGCTCCTGCTGCTGACGAGCGCTTTTCTGGGAGTTATGGCTGCCTGCGGGTGTGAGTTCCATACGGGGAGAATGTTGTTCGGCACCTTCTGCTCCGCGCTGTTTTTAGGAACGCTGGGATTCACTGTCTGCGCATTTTTCGGAAACCTGGTCGCCGGTTATCTTGTCTGTGCAGGATATTTTATGCTCAACTTCTTTGCCGGGGACAAACTGGGGAATTTCTACCTCTTTTCTCTTTCCGCCGGCAGCCTGGAAGAAAAGTACTGGCTGCTTGCAGGCTCTATCCTGCTTTTTGCTTGCAGTTTTACATGGAGGTTTTTTGTGCAAAAAAAGCGGTAAGGGAATACTGGCAATTCTTGCCGTCTTCCAGTTCCCCAAAAAAACAAAAATCCCTCTGCTTTGTCAATGGCAGAGGGATTTTTGTTACGGTGCGCAGAAGTTTACCGGGGAAACGCCCCGGGAACAGGCTTTTGCAGATCAATTTCCCCAAACATGTGGACGCCCTGTGTAACAAAGCCCAGGGATTCATACAGTGACCGGGCGGAACGGTTCCATTCCAGTACATACAGAAAAACCTCTGAAAAACCTTCTTGCAGGGACTTA
>CALDJI010000245.1 GCA_937901805.1 uncultured Clostridia bacterium
TGGTTCTTGTGGTGCCGTCAATAAAGGAGGCGGCGACTGGGGAGTAGATTCCAAAATTCCCCTGTCCAAAACTTGCTGTTGGGATCAGGGATTTTGCGCCGGAAAAAGCAGAGATTTCATCCGAAAGGATATCCCCGAACATGTTGTTGGCGACAATGACGTCATAGCGGTATGGGTGCCGGATGATGTCTGCGGATAGATCGTCAATGTACATGCAGGAAAAGGCGGTGTCCGGGAATTCCCGAGCCACTCTTTCGCCGACTTTCCGCCATAATTGTGAGGTTTCCAGTAAGTTTGCCTTATCTGCACAGACCACAGATTTTCTTCTTGTCTGTGCGAGAGAAAAGGCTTTGCGGATAACGCGTTCGATTTCAAACTCTGTGTAGATCTCCTGGTCGTAGGCGGCCGGTTCCCCATCGACTTCACAGCGACCCTTTTTTCCGTAATAGATGCCTCCTGTCAGCTCACGGACAATGGCGATGTCAATTCCGCGCTGTAAAATATCCATCTTCAGCGGGGAGAGATCAAAAACCTGAGGCTCTACCTTGACGCGCTTGATATTGGCAAAAATCCCGAGCTTTTTGCGCAGGTTAAAGAGTCCTGCTTCCGGGCGCATGTTAAAGGGAAGATCAGCATAATTTCGGTGGGAACCAACAAATCCGACCAGGGCGGCGCGGGAGGTGCGGCAGATTTCCACCGTTTTCCCAGGAAGAGGGGAACCGGTATTTTCAAAGGCAGAAGCTCCGATTTCCCCATACCGGATGTCATACTCCAGCTGACAGCTTTGCAGAATATATTCCAGAATCTGCACGGCATAACAGGTCATTTCACGTCCCGGATTATCCCCGGGCAGTACGGCTAGATTTATTTTTTCCATAGTGCTTCTCCTCCGATTGTTTCCACATATCCACGGATACTGTTGTACAGAAAACAGCGATTGGTTAATATTCAATTCCCTCTCTGGCGGCGATTCCCTGCTGGTATGGATGCTTGACAGGGGAAATTTCACTGATATAGTCGGCAAGTTCGTAGAGCTGCATCGGGACGCCGCGTCCGGTGAAAATCAGCTCACAGCGTGTTTGTTTTGCATGAGAGATGATGCTGTACAGCGTCCCGTATTCTGCGAGGGAGAGAGAACAGACGTCCAGGATCTCGTCGAGTACGACAAGATCGAATTGCCCGGTCAAAACCTCACCGGAAAGCGTTTCTAAAGCATGCTGTATACGCTGCTTTTGACGTTCTTTTTCTTCTTCAGCCATGGCAAACAGGAATTTTTCGCTGTCCTGTACCCGCCGTACCGTAATGCCAAGATGGGATAGGCATTCGGTTTCCCCGCTGTTTCTCCCTTTCAGGAACTGGACAAAAAGGACGCGCAGCCCATACCCTCTGGCGCGCACCGCCTGGCCTATAGCTGCGGTGGTTTTCCCTTTTCCATTACCGATATACAGATGGAGAAGCCCGAGGGTTTCTTTCGGCATGTTACTGCTCATTGCCCGGATCCTCCACATCGACTACGTCATAAGTGCGGTGGTATTCCATCGGATCATAGGAGACAGGGACATAGCTTGCCACCTCCATACTACCGTCGCGCATCCACATCTGCGGCGTCAGGTAGACCGTGAACCCGCAGCCGCAGCCGCAGCCCCCCTCCTGGGCGGAGCGTTTTGGAACCCCATGGGCGGCCAATAGAGTGGAGATGATTCCGCCATGGGTCACAGCGGCGCATTCCGTCAACCCGTTTTTCATCATATCGTCAAAGATTTCGGCAAGCGCACGATCGCAGCGGACAAGGAATTCCCCGTTATCTTCGCCCCCAAAGTCCGCAGGGTTGATGCTCCCCTCCATAAAGAGGAGGAATTTCGGATTGTGCTTGAGTTCCGCCAGGGTTTTGCCCTCAAATTCGCCGAAATCGTATTCTCTCAGATTTTCCACTTCCTGCTGCCAGGAGTCTGGG
>CALDJI010000246.1 GCA_937901805.1 uncultured Clostridia bacterium
CGGACGCGTTTGTCACTTCGGAGGTAAAACATGATCAGATGATCGATGCACGGGCGATGGGCCTGACCCTTGTGGACGCAGGCCATATGGAGACGGAGGACCCGGTTGTGGACAAACTGGTTTCCTATCTGGAGGAGACATTCCCGGCTGTCCGCATGGTGCGTGTCCCAGGACAAGTCCTCGGCATCTCCTCCGTCTGTGTGAAAGGAGAATAATTTATGGCATTGGATGGGGCGTTTTTAAGCCTGCTGCGCGGCGAAATTGCGCGCGGTGTACTGGACGCCAGGATCGATAAGATTTACCAGCCGTCAAAGGAGGAGATCATCCTGCTTCTGCGCGGACGGGAGGGGGCGCGCCGCCTGTTGTTGTCGGCTAACGCCTCCAATGCGCGGATTCATTTTACCAGCGAATCTGTGGAAAACCCCAAATCCCCGCCCATGTTCTGTATGCTGCTGCGCAAACACCTGGGCAGCGGCAGGCTGGTGGGCGTGCGCCAGCAGGGGATGGACAGGGTTGTGTTTTTGGATTTTGAAACGTATAACGAACTGGGCGACCGGGTCATTGTGACCCTTGCGTTGGAAATTATGGGCAGGCACAGCAACCTGATTGTGCTCAACCAGGATGGAAAGATCATTGACGCCATCAAGCGGGTCAATGAGGAGATGTCCAGCGTCCGGATGATTTTGCCCGGCCTTTCCTATACTCTGCCCCCGGCGCAGGAAAAACTCTCCCTGCTTCAGGCGGATACCGGGGAGATTGTAGAGCGGATCCGCACCGGAAGGGATGGGGAACTCTCCAAATGTATTCTCGGCGCTGTAGAAGGGACGTCCCCGCTGCTTGCCCGGGAAGTGGCGCACTATGTGACCAGGGGGGAACACAAGTTTTTGAGTGAGCTGACCCCCTCCCATTATGACAGGCTTGCCTTTGCGCTCGGGCAGCTCCGGCAGGTATTGGAGCAGGAGCGACCAGTCCCCACCATGGTGCTGGATCTGGAGGGCAAGCCAAAGGATTTCAGCTTTGTGGAGATTCGGCAGTACGGCCATATGATGCTGACCAGGCCTTATGATACGCTCAGCAGCCTGCTCGACGGTTTTTATCGGGAACGGGATCGTATGGAGCGGATGAAACAGCGTTCCCATGACCTGCTCAAGCTGATTGTCAATCTCAACGACCGGATTGCCCGGAAACTTGATTTGCAGCGGCAGGAACTTGCCCAGTCCCAAAACCGGGAACATCTCAAAATCTGTGGGGATCTGCTCAGCGCAAACCTCTACCAGCTGCAAAAGGGGATGGTCTGCGCGAAAGTGGAAAATTTCTACGAAGAGGGTTCCCCTCTGATGGAAATCAAATTGGATCCTGCGCTTACCCCGGTACAGAATTCCCAGAAGTATTATGCGGAATACCGCAAAGCGGACACTGCGGAAAAGAAGCTGAAGGAACTCATCGCCAAAGGGGAAGAGGAGCTTGTCTATGTGGATTCCATCTTTGACGCCATCACCCGGACGGATTCGGAATCCGAACTGGACGCTATCAAGGCAGAACTGGCGGCGGGAGGCTACATCAAGAATATCCGCGCCAGAAAGCAGAAACCGGAAAAACTCAAACCAAAGCGCTACCGCTCCAGCGACGGCTTCCTCATTCTGGTGGGGCGCAACAATGTGCAGAATGACGAGTTGACCCTCCGTACCGCAAAGGGGAACGATATGTGGCTGCATACGCAGAAAATCCCGGGTTCCCATACGGTCGTCCTCAACGAGGGGCGTGAAATCTCCAATCAGGCGTTGGAGCAGGCCGCAGTCATCGCCGCTTATAACAGCCGTGCACAGGATTCCGCCCAGGTTCCGGTGGACTATACCCTGATTCGCAATGTCAAAAAGCCGAACGGGGCGAAACCGGGCATGGTCATCTATGAGACTTACCAGACCGCCTATGTCACCCCGGACAGGGGGCTTGT
>CALDJI010000247.1 GCA_937901805.1 uncultured Clostridia bacterium
AAATTATATCCGGCGTGCTGTACGGAGGATTTGGCGGACTTTGCCTGTGCCTGCTGGGGATTTTAATCGGTACCGCTGCAATTTACTTTGCGGTTAAAAAACTGGGATACCCGTTGGTTCACAAATTTGTTTCAAAAGAGCAAATGAGCCGCTTTAAGTTCCTCTCGGATGCAAAGCGGCTTGAAACAGTAACTTTTTTATTATTTTTTATTCCCGGCACCCCAAAAGACGTTCTGACTTACCTGGTGCCGCTGACAGACATCTACCCCGTCCGTTTTTTTCTGATCGCTACCTTTGCGCGGATCCCCTCAATCATCACTTCTACCTATATTGGAGAAAACCTGAGTAACGGGAATATCTGGACGACGATTATTATTTTTGCCGTTTCCGGAGTGCTTGGAATTGGAGGGATCTTATTCAACAATTATTTCCTGGATAAGATGAACCGAAAACATGCGAAAAAAAAGAGGGATTAGCTGGTATAATCTTCAATCAGCCGGTTCAGTTCTTTTATATCCTGTGCAAACACTCCTGTTTGCAGTGCATGCTGATCAAATTCTGGAAGTGTGGAAACATAAACATCGAACACAATATCCGGTTGATCCTTATTTACTTCAAATACGGCAATTTTCCCATAATAGTCTTTGAGAACATAAGCCGGATAATCTGCCTGCTGACTCTCGCCCACCTGCGCAATTGCTTCCGGCTGAAGCGGGATATAGATCGCCGCCAGCAAAAGCGTGCATGCCATTACGACGGCCAGGGACGCCTGAAGAATCCGATTTGCTCTGCGTTTCATTTGCTTTTCCTCCATGAAACAGATTTTACTGAGACTGATGTGCTGGAAATTATTTTCCAGCCTTAGTATTCCCGTTTGGATATCCAAGTATTCAAAAGGCGGAAAACCATCCGCACAACCGCCCCTTTTGCTATCCGGATATCGCTTGATATGCCATATTCTGCGAAAAATCAGAACCTTCAAAAAAATGTTCACACTTTTTGTCTGTCTTATGCTATAATAGCCGCAGAGCGGAAATGATAAATACTAGAAAAGCGGCGCATTTGCTTGACGTAAAAAACGGCTGTAAGGCTTTCAACGTCTCTTTTCCGGGGTGCACGGTGAAACAGAGGGAACAGCCCTTTCACCGTATCGAAGCGAACTCAGCCTGTTTTCTGATTACGGGACAGGCAGTTTTTTATTTTTTGCAAGGCGATTCAAAAGGAGGCCATAACCTGATGAAAAAAATTACGCCCGAGACACGGGAAAAACTGGAACATGCTGCGCATATTACCCGTAAAGTAAGTTCCTATATCGGAATGGGCGTCATGACGGTTTTTCTTGTCTGCATTATTACCGGTTGTATTGTTGGTACGGCGATGGGAATTTATGTGATGAAATTTGTAAACCCTGACGACACCATCAATCTAAGGGATCAGGAGCTCAAC
Organism: uncultured Clostridia bacterium; assembly: GCA_937901805.1. Classification (GTDB taxonomy): domain Bacteria; phylum Bacillota; class Clostridia; order Oscillospirales; family Ruminococcaceae; genus Pseudoruminococcus_B. The sequence continues at coordinate 1,447 of CALDJI010000247.1, forward strand.
TACACTTCGGTTCTATATGTTAAAAATGAAAATGGCGAGGATGTTGAATTACAGCGCCTGCATGGAACGGAAAACCGCATCTGGGTGGATTTGGAACAGGTACCGCAGCACTTACAGGACGCATTCATCGCCGTTGAGGACGAACGGTTCGAGTCCCATCACGGAGTAGACTGGAAACGGACAATTGCCGCCACAGCAAATCTCTTTTTGGGATTCTACGATACTCAGCAAGGCGGATCTACAATTACACAGCAATTGGTGAAAAACATCACAGGTAATGACGACGTCCGCGTGGAACGTAAAGTGCAGGAAATTTTTAAAGCCCTGAAACTGGAACAGGAATACACAAAAGGCGATATCATGGAAGCCTATCTCAATGAGATCCATCTAGGGAACAACACCAACGGCGTACAGGCTGCCGCAAACCTCTATTTTGGGAAAGATGTCAGCGATTTGTCAATTGCAGAATCGGCCAGCATTGCGGCAATTACCCAATATCCCGTAATGTACAACCCATTCCGTTATCCGGAAAACAATAAAAAGCGGCAGGAATATGTGCTGCAAAAAATGTATGAAATCGGGAAAATCAACAAAGAAGAGTACGATCAGGCCATGTCTGAAAAGCTTGTATTCAGTATGGAGGGAAACACGGTTTCCAATGGCGGTACAGTCAACAGCTGGTTTGTGGATCTTGTCATTGACGACGTCATCCATGATTTGATAGAGCAAAAAGGATATACAGAAGAATATGCAACCCAGCAGCTGTACAGCGGAGGATATAAAATTTATACCACAGAAGTACCCGCCGTTCAGTCCGCATTGGAAGAAGTATATACTTCTCCCGATACGTTTTATCGGAAATGGGGCGACGTACAGCCGGAATCTGCAATGGTTGTGATGGACTACAACGGAGCCATTGTAGGGATTGTAGGCCGCCGGGGAGAAAAGACGGAAAACCGAATCCTGAACCTCGCCAGCGACGCACACAGGCAGCCCGGTTCTTCCATAAAGCCCATTGCCTCCTACGGCCCGGCAATTGAAAACAACCTCATCAATTGGTCTACCATATTTGATGACAGTCCGGTACGTAAAATTGACGGGAACGACTGGCCGGTCAACTACTACAGCGGCTATTATGGCAATATGACGGTTGTCCGTGCACTGGAACTTTCTACCAACCCGGTTGCGGTTCGCGTCAATGAGCTGTTTGGAACCAGAAACTCCTATAATTTCCTCAGAGACAAACTCCATTTCAGTGTAGACGATGACCCGGACAACGGGGTGATTGACGGAAGCCTGATGGAAGTGAGCGATGCGGATTCTCCGGGAGCCATGGCGCTTGGCGGCCTGACAAACGGGGTAACTCTGGTAGAGATGGCAGGAGCCTACCAGGCGTTTGGCAACGGCGGATATTATAACAAGCCCCATTCCTATACCAAGGTTGTGGATAATGAGGGCAACACCATTCTGGAAAATGCGTCGAACCCGGAACGCGTCTTCTCTGAAGAAACGGCTACCATCATGAACCTGCTGTTACAGGACAATGCACAGAGAGGAACCGGAACGCAGGGCAACTTTGGATCCTGGCAGCTTGGCGGTAAAACCGGTACTTCCTCTGACAACTGGGATCACTGGTATTGCGGCCTTTCTCCCTACTATGTCGGCGTTACCTGGTATGGATATGAAATCCCGGAGGAAGTCACTTATACCGACACCGGAATCCACCCTTCCATCCGCGCATGGAGACTGGCAATGCAGAAAATCCATGAAAACCTGGCTCCAAAAACATTTACGCTCAGCACAAATATTGTCGCGGAAACCTACTGCGCCGAATCCGGGATGCTTGCGACAGAGCATTGCCCGAAAACAATGACAGGATATTATAAAACTGACGCCATTCCCGGCTCGTGCACCACTCACAGCAGCGGTTCCAAGAAGCCTGCCGAATCCAGTTCTATTCCAGCCGCTTCCAGCAGCCAGGGATCCTCTGCGTCAAATCCCCCTGCTTCCTCTCAAAAACCTGAGGAATCCAGCAGCAACAATTCCTCCAGCCCTTCCAGCAATACCTCTTCTAGCGGAGGGACTTCGTCAGGCGATACTGTGACCAGCCCTGCGGCATAAGAGAATCTCTTAGCATATCAAAAGACCCTGTCCCTGCTGAAAGCAGGGACAGGGTCTTTTTTAAGATCACAAATCCTTTACCATAACGCGTTCCCCGTTCCTGTCCAGTTCCCCGTTAAAAGCAAAGCCATGTTTTTGATAAAGTGCTTTTGCAACCGTATTATCATCGTACAGGCTCAGATAAATTCTCTGACAGCGATATTCTTCCTGTAGAAGATCGATCAGCTGCACAAGCGCCTGTTCTCCATATCCATGGTGCTGAAACCCTTCCCCAATGAGAAACCTGTCCAGCCAGACGCACTCCCCTTTGGTAGGGGAAATAAATGCGCCATACATGGCGAATCCCACCAGAGTATCCTCATCGTAAATGGCTACCGGATGCCAACGGGATTCCTTATCCGCTTCAGCAAGGCATTGCGCAGTGGTTTCAATAAAAGTTTTCTGATTCGGCGCTACATGGAGATGCAGTACCTGGGTTCTGTTTTCCTCCGTCACCGGCTTGATATAGAGGATCATGTTTTTCACTCTTTTCTCTTTTATTCTGGGTAATCAAAGCGGCAGAGAGAGGACGGCAATTCCAAAACGGATATCATTGTATCAACTTTTATGAAAGAGCTCTCCTTCCTCCCCTGCTGCTAAAAAATCCCCCGGTTTGCCGGGGGATTTTGTTTCTCTAACCGGGATTCTCCATCCGATTAACGATAGAGCGCATTAAAGAGCAGTTTAAAGGTTCCATGGGTCTGCATACGCTGCTGCGGTGCAAATCCATAGAGGTAAACCTCCCCCTTGCCGACCTTTGCCGTCAGCATGGCTGCTTTTCCAGCAATCAGTTTTTCACCGACCAGCAGGCCGCTCTTGAGCAGATCCTTCTGCGCAAAACGGACAACCGTATGGTACTTATCCGAATTTGCGGTATCCGAGATCTCAAATACAGGGCCGTTCCAATGGAGGATCAAAGCCTTTTCAGGCATACCATAGCCCACTGGATGCCGGGCATCCACCTTGACATGGAGGGTAGAACCATGGGTGTTAAACTCTGCAAATGGTTTGCCACCGACTACATTTTTCACGCCGATTCCAAGCGTCTTTATCGCATAATCACAGGAATGACCCATGGTGAGCAGCCGTCCGCCGTTTTCCACAAATTCCTTAATTGCCCGCGCTCCTTCCGTACCAAGGCCACTCTGATATTTCGGCGGCTGATTTCCGCAATAGGCAAATGATCCGGCGTTTTTCGGATTGGTCGGATCGTATTTCGGGCCATAGAGCATTTCCGGCTCGTCGCTCGGCAGGATGAGGACGTCATAATCCTTGAGCGCGCCGCCGATGATATCGTCATCCAGCACCGGAGTGGATTTGTACCCATAGGTTTCAAACAGCAAACGGGTCCATCCTTCTTCTGCATTACCGGCATAGTACCGCTCATACATGGCAACTTTCAGAGGTTTGAGTTCGGTCAGGCCATCCGTCGGTTTCGCAGAAGTTCTGGCAGTGACACCGGTTTCCTGAATCACTTTTTCAATGACCTGCGCGTCGCCTTCCACATAGAAATCATGGAATGGGCACATATCGATCCGGAAAACTTTGCAGCCTGCCTGCAACAGCAGATTTGCCGCACGGTATCCTTCGTTTTCCTTTGCGCTGAGGACATAGCCGTCCTTTTTCTCTGCAAAGGTCTGAGGTTCACATTTCAGTCCCGTGAATGGGCTGAATTCCCCTTCAAACTTCTGATTTGCCGGGATAACATCCACGCCCATGAACTCGTTGACATTGTCGCAGGCGGAATCGAATGCGCTGAGCGCGCCGTTTTTATCCCTGGTCCAGATATTATCCGGATAATGGGTTTCCCCAAGCAGATTCATAATCAGCGCATATTTCGGCTGTGCAAGGAATACGACAATGGTGCCGGCTTCATAGGTCGCATGGCCGACGGTAAAGGCTTTGTCCGCCACCTTCAGTTCGATATTCTGTCCCTGCAGGATTTTGATGAATTTTTCATAAACGCCCTTATCGTACTGTTTTTGCGGGATGATAAATGCGTAGGTTTCGCTTTCTTCCCCGCGTTTTGTCTGGTTGAGCGCCTTAATCGTCATATTGCGCAACACGGCCTCGCGGTTCTTTGCCATGGTATCCAGCAGTGCATAGGCAGCGGTGTACTGGCGTTTCATAACGTCGCCGATTCTCCACCAGCCGCCGGGCCATGGGCTTGGGAAGTTTGTCTGCGCTTCATATTCCGGCATGAAATTGTCGCCGTCGCCCTTGAGGTTTGCCGGATCGATGTACAGCGGGGTTGCAAGCTTGGCATTTGCAGACTCAGTCAGCATACCCGCGATATTGTGGGAATTGGTGATCCAGTGATATCCATAGTGGCCCCAGGATGGGAACTGCGCACCGGAGGTGACACCGTCCAAACCCTTGGATTCCAGCTGATAAGCCATATTTGCCCCATACCAGTTGAGCTCCCTCCACAGGATCGGGTCGTGGTACGGGCGCAGCGGGTTTTTATACGGCGCAATGAACAGGCGTGCACCAAAGCTGCCCATATGGTGATGATCCTGGTAAGCCTGCGGCATCCAGTCATGGAAAATGATCTTGCCCATATACACGGATTCGATAATATTCTGTGCAAAAGCGTCACGGTTGTTGTCGTGGCCGGTGTATTTGTGATAGAGCTTCGGATACTGGCAGCCCTCGTACGGGGTATCGAGGTTTTCATAGTACCAGTCGGTCATCATGATCTGGCCGTCCGGGTTAAAGCAGGGAACCATGATAAAGACAACATTGTCAAGAATACGCTTGACATCTTCGCTGTCACTGGCAAGCAGGTCATGTGCGAGCTGCGGAGCCATCTGGGTGCCCCCGATTTCGGACGCATGCAGGCTCATACTCTGAACGCAGACGGCTTTTCCCTTTTGCACCAGGGCGTCAATCTGCTCTTTGCTCATGCCGCGCGGATCCGCGATGGCAAGGTTTGTTTTTCGGATCTCTTCCAGGTGTGCAAAGTTTTCCGGAGAGGTGATGATAACCTCCAGGAATGGATTGCCCATGGTGGACGGCCCCATATCGATGACCTGAATGCGATCGGACTGGCTGTCAAGCAGATTAAAATACTCGACGATTTTGTCCCAGCGCGCCATCTTACGGTCGCTTCCCAGGGCAAAGCCGAAAAATTCTTCCGGTGCGGTGATTTTGCTCATTGCATTTATCCTCCTTTGAACATACTGTACTATGGGTTTCGGAGTCTCCCCGCCAAAACGGTGGCTCCAGCGAACCTATACAAAAAAATAACATGAAATGTACAATATATCCAATTAAAAAAGTGGTAAAAGAGAATACACTGTACATCCTTTACAAATATAGCACAGAAAACTGAAAAATACAATTAGAAGAATAAAAAAGCGCACACCGCACAAAAAGATTCCGGGTTCCTTGTGCAGTTTGAAAATATTCCTTGAAAACGGCATTTTCCTTTCGCAGATAAAAAAACTCCCGGAATCCGGGAGGGGAGAAATTTAGGATTCAGAAAAAATCCCGCCGTCCATTCATAATGCGGATTGATAATGCCAAAAATACAATTGAAATACCTATTTGCTGCGCCGGCTTCCATAATTTTCTGTTTTTGCAAAAGAGAAAGGACGATACATAAATTAAAAAAACTTTCCAAAACTAAGAGGGAAAGGAGTGAACAAGACAATGTTTAAACATGAAAAACAATTATTCCATCCAGTAGAAGTGGAGCGGCCTAATCCGCAGTATGCCGCCTTGCTTCAGGAACAGCTTGGCGGTGCAAACGGGGAGTTAAAGGCCGCTATGCAGTATCTTTCCCAGAGTTTCCGGATTAAAGACCCGGAAATCAAAGACCTGTTTTTAGATATCGCCGCAGAAGAACTGGGGCACATGGAAATGGTGGCACAGACCATCAATCTGCTCAACGGTCACGACGTGGACGCAGCTACCGTACCTGCCGGGGAAATCCAATCCCATGTACTGCTCGGTCTGAATCCAGGCCTGATCAATGCTTCCGGTTATTCCTGGACCGGAGACTATGTAACCGTTACGGGAGATCTCTGTGCGGACCTGCTTTCTAACATTGCCTCTGAACAGCGGGCTAAAGTTGTCTATGAATATCTGTACCGGCAAATAGACGATAAAAAAGTCAAAGAAACCATTGACTTTCTGCTCAACCGTGAAGAAGCGCACAACGCCATGTTCCGGGAAGCATTCAACCGTGTACAGGATACGGGTTCCAATCGCGATTTCGGGACAACCAAAGCGGCAAAAATGTATTTCAGCATGTCGAATCCTTCACCCGGAAAAGGGTTCGCAGACACCAAAGTCACCCCTCCTTCTTTTCAATAAAAACAGTCCGGAGAGAAATTCTCTCCGGACTGTTTTTATTGAAATCAGAGTACAAAAAAGAGTTAACAGTAAATCCTATACGTTACTTATCATGATTTTGCAATTGCATATTATCCCAATCTGCACTATCAATTTTTATAGACACATAAATGCAACTGGAATGCTTACCTTTTACATTCAGTTCCATAAAATACGGCGTGTATGGAACAAAAACAGCTTTACCGCAGGCTCCCTTCATAAAAACAAAAAGACCCAGAGCGCGGATCGATTCCAGATTCAGCCTAGCCAAAGCAATCCAATCAGGTTTATTCGAGGGAAATAAAATGCAAAAAGAAAGAACTCCGACTACACAATGGCGTGTCGAGGTTCTCGAATGTCTGACTGCTACGAAAAAGATGCCAGTAAAGAATCGTATTATAACGAAAAAAGCTACATTTTGATTGCTCAAAATGTAGCTTTTAACTTGGCGGAGATGGAGAGACTCGAACTCTCGCGCCGGTTACCCGACCTACGCCCTTAGCAGGGGCGCCTCGTCACCAACTTGAGTACATCTCCATGGTGTCGTTATCCATTCCCTATTAAAAAAGATGTTTGGCGGAGAGAGTGGGATTCGAACCCACGGCCCGTTGCCGGGTCACTGGTTTTCAAGACCAGCTCCTTAAACCGCTCGGACATCTCTCCGAATATGTGACGGTGATTATAATACCATATCCTTCCCGAAAAGTCAATATTTATCCTGACAAAAGAATTTTTTAATAAGTACTTTCTGTTTCTATCGAAAACTTGTCAAAAATGCTGATTTCCGACTGATTTTCACATAAATGAGGTGGAAATCGATGATTATATTCCATTATATCATTCTTTTACCGTTTTACGCTTGCAATCGAAAACGCATGTGCTATAATAATTGAGGTATTTCTGTAAGAATACTGGAAAATTTTGAGTTATGAGGAGGTGGCGTTGTGAGTCCTGACCCAAGTGGGAGTAAATACCAAAAAAGACCGGCAGGGATAACAGCGTCTGCCGCTGGTTTTCCTGCCTGAAAAGGAGGAAGCTCACATGCTCAAATTTTTTAAAACTTATTGCGGAAAAATGCACCGCATTTACCAGCTGGAAGACGGCTGCTGGGTAAGCGCCGTCGCACCCACTGCTGAGGAAATCGCCTATCTGACAGACAAAATGAATTTGGACAAGGATTTTGTCCGTTCTTCCCTGGACGAAGAGGAATCTTCCCGAATTGATGTCGAGGACGACCAGACATTTGTGATCGTGGATATTCCCTATCAAGAAGAAGAGGAAAAGCAAACTGACGACGGTGTTTTTTATTATACCCTGCCAATGGGAATTATCATTACTGAGAAAAATATGATTACCATTTGCCAAAAAGAAACCGCACTGATCGATGAATTTGAAAACGGCACCATTAAAAACGTACAGACAAATTTAAAAACCCGGTTTTTGCTTACAATTCTGCTCCGAGTTGCTATCCGTTTTCTGCTCTACCTCAGACAGATTGACAAACTTTCCCGCTCTGTAGAACAGCATCTGCACAAATCCATGAAAAACAAGGAGTTAATCCAGCTGCTTACACTGGACAAGTCCCTGGTTTATTTTTCCACTTCTCTAAAATCCAATGAGGTGACTTTAGAAAAGATCCTGCGCGGGCGGTATATCAAGCTCTATGAAGAAGATCAGGATCTGCTTGAGGACGTCCTGATTGAGATTAAACAGGCAATTGAAATGTCCAATATCTACTCCAACATCCTTTCCGGCACCATGGATGCTTTTGCCTCCATCATCTCCAACAATTTAAATATCGTAATGAAAATTCTGACTTCTATTACCATTGTTATGTCCGTTCCCACTATGGTTTCCAGTTTTTACGGCATGAATGTTTCCGGGCTTCCGATGCCTGTTTTCTGGGTCCCGCTTGTCCTTTCCATTCTGGGTATGCTGATTGTGGCCATTATTCTGATCAAGAAAAACATGTTCAGTTAAACAAACTCGTGAAAAGCATGTGCCAAGCAGTACATGCTTTTTTATTTTCTGGAAATTTCTCCTTTCAAACCATTTCTGTTTATGGTACAGTAAGGAAAAACGGATTAAAACAGATCAAAAAGGAGTGGGCACATGCCGCAAACATATATCCTTATGATGGATGTGGATGACGAATTTGGAGTCCTCACCCGCATCACCGGCCGTATTCGCCGGGAAGGTTTGAATATTTCTGCATTATCTGTTGCACAAACAGGAATACCGGGAATATCCCGTATGACTGTTCGGGTTCAAATGCAGGGGAGCCCCATAGAACAGATGATAAACCGATTATCCCGGCTTGACTGCGTAAAAAAAATCCAGCTCTGTGAGGAAAATACCCTGCCGATTCGAGAACTGGCCTTAGTTTGCTGCGGTACAAGCAGCCCTTTGCCAAATGGGGAAACCATCCTTTATCAAACAGAAAACCGCATTTATTTTGAAAAAACAGGAACCCCGCAGGAACTGGACTGTTACCTAAAGGAACACCAATCCCAGATTTTGGAATTTTCCCGCAGCGGCGCCGTAACGATAGGAGGAAAGAACCATTAATAAGCAGGATACTTTTTTCATTCTGGCGGTAAACCCCGGTTCTACCTCCACAAAAGTCGCCATATACCAAAATGAAGAACTTCTGACTGTCAAAACGGTACACCATTCTAAAACAGAATTAGAACAATTTGGAAATGTCCGGCAACAGGAGAAAATGCGGCTTACCTGTGTGCGGAAAGTGTTGGAAGACGCTGGAATATCCCCCTCCAAACTAAGCGCCGTCGTCGGGAGAGGCGGATTGATAGAACCCATTGACAGCGGCACCTATCTTGTCAATGAACGGATGATCCGGGATCTTCTGGATGCACACGGCGCTGTACACGCCTCTGCTTTCGGCGGAATTATTGCCTATGAAATCGCTCGGGAAAACCACATCCCGAGTTATGTCGTAGATCCGATTGTGGTTGATGAACTGGATCAAAATGCAAAACTTACCGGGTTCCCGGGAATGGAACGGCGAAGCGTTTTCCATGCGCTTAATCAGAAATCCGTTGCCAGACGCTGTGCGCAGGATATGGGACTGGAATATGAAAACGGCAGGTTTGTTGTTGCACATATGGGCGGAGGGATTACCGTAGGAGCCCATCGATATGGCCGCGTCATTGACGTCAATGACGCGCTGGCAGGAGAAGGACCATTTACTCCGGAACGAACGGGCGCGTTACCTGCACTCCCCTTAATTCACCTGTGTTTTAGCGGTGAATTCACTGAACAGGAACTGATCGACAAAGTAACCAGAGGGGGCGGGCTGACCGCTTATCTTGGAACAAATGATTTGAGGAAGGTAGAACGTCTGATCAAGGAAGGGGACGAATATGCTACTCTGGTCCTGGAATCCATGGCCTATCAGGTTTGTAAAGAGATTGGCGCCATGTACGCCGTACTGGAAGGACGGGCAGATGCGATTATTTTAACCGGCGGATTAGCCCATTCCACCCGGTTTACAAGCTGCATCAAACAGCGAGTAGGACAGATGGCTCCCATTAAAGTCTACCCCGGAGAAGATGAAATGCTTGCTTTGGTAAGCGGCGCCCTGCGTGTCCTACGCGGGGAAGAGCAGGCAATGGAATACTAATCAAAACCCCCGATACCCTGAAAACAGGGAATCGGGGGTTTTGTTCAAAGTACCCGTTCTATATTACAGCCGACTAATCCGGACTGCTTTGCAGATCTTCCGCTTTTTTGTGATAGGGCGATTGGGACTGATTCACCGTTCCACTTCCCAGAGAAAGATTCCTGCTTTTCGCATGACGATAAATATAGTCTGCAAATGCCTTTGTCTTTTCCGGCCCAATGTAAAAGATTTTACCTGTTTCAAGCAAATTTGTCTGCAAAAACCCATCTTTGGTAATGGAGAGCGCTATGTTTTCATATCCAAAATCGTTGAGATTCATACTGATTACCAGAACTTCCTCTTCATATTCCTGATGAGGGTATAAGGGTGCATCTGAATTTGACAAGAGCAGATCCCACACAACATCCGGCAAATTCTCCAGAGAATATTCGATTTGGACATACTCCGCTTCTTTCCATCCAGAAAAATAGACATTTCCAAAAGACAAGGTTTCCTTGCAATTTAACGATTCCAGGAAATCCCCCAGCGTATTTGGCTGATAGGAGGGATTGACAAACACATAAAATCCATCATATCCCTCATAGTGAACCGCAATTGCACACCGGGTGGAAATCTGTTTGATTTCATACAGTTCCACATGGATTCTATGCTTTTTCTTTTTCTCATCTGTCTGTGTGATTTCCATATTGGACAAAAGTGCGCCGATTCGTTCAATCGAAATCTTATGAACACGGCTGATATAGGTTTCTCCCCCGAGGGATACTTCCGGATACTGTTCGGAAATCCCAAGCTGGCTCCATTTTTCTTTCTGATCCGACTCATCAGACGATACAGTGGGAAATACAGACGGGGTAATCGGAGGCCGAATCAACAGCTTTGGCACCCCGACTGCAAGCGTTACTACCAGCAGGCAGAGAAAGGCAGCAAACGCCGCTTTTCCTGTCCGTAAAGCGATGCTTGGGACTCTCTGCTGCTCCTGAAGCATCTGAAAAACGGATTCTACAGACTGTGGAGAAGGCATCATCTGCCGTCTCATGGATTCCATCAGTCTCTTTCCATCTTCCATGGCAATAGAAAGATCGGAGAACAGCCGATACAGTTTCTTCCTCGCCTGTACCAGATCCTCCCGGACAAATCCTTCCCGCTTATGCAGGGCTTTCCCAATCTCCTCGCAGGACAGCCCTGAAAACAGCGACAGGTATAATACCACCCGATACCGGAAAGGAAACCCACAAAGGCCTTGAAAAACTGTATTTTCCGCTTTCCTGTCAAAGCAGGTTTTAACGGTAGAAAACTCGATTTTTCGACCAACTTCTTTTTTCCGGCAAAGATGGACGGTCCGACGTAAAATCCAATTTTTTCTACCTTCTTCCCGGAAAAAGGGAAGCTCCTGCTGCATGTGATCCACGAAAACTTTTTGACAGATTGCCTGAGCCTGTGCCGGTCCCCCTGTACAGAAAAGAGCCAACCCATATACCAGCTGCAAATCGCGCGCCAGCAACGCTTTTTGTGTCTCCGCTTTTTGTTTCGGCATGGGCATCCCCTTTCCCCATCAGTGAACGGCTCCCCATCACGACAGAAAATACTATTGAATACTCATAATCGTACTAAAAATACCATATTTATATGAACGAATTGTGAATTCCAGATTCACTTTTCCTTTTCCCTCTAATAATATCCAAAATTTTCAAAATTTCGCTTTGAAAATAGAAACTTCCTCTATTTTATGACGCGGGTTTATCATTGACTTTTCAGATACAAAGAGGTATTGTTATGATGAAAAGTCAGACAATCAGGAAATCCCAAGGAGGAATCTGTCATGGATTATCAGTACAAGGACTTACCGGTTTACCACCGCAGAAGCACAACCGACAATATTGCTTTTAAAATCGTCACCGATTCATTTGAACTGATTACCGGAAAATCTGAAGAATATATCGCCTTGTCACGGAATCTGAAAGCCGCGGAAGAGACCAGTCAGGTAGATTCCTGTCCGGTCGCCGGACGGGCAGAGCTCCAGGCGCTGCTCAAAGCGCTGCGGACCAAGCACCCGAATCTGCGCGCACGCCACACACAGATGGGAGCCAGCGTGCTCACTCCTGCAAACGCAGTTATCACCGAAGAAGACGCCCTGTTTGAATCCGCAAACGGCACCCTTGCCAATCTCTCTGCTTCCTTCACAGATACGGAATGCGAGGCACTGGTTAATAAAGGGATTCTTCCCCTCGTGGTAAAAGGGGATGTCTCTGTCGGGGACTACATCTTCATTGAGCAAATCCGCAAGGCCATTGAGCAGGGTGCTGCCAGGCTGGATGCCTACATTATCAAGGAGGGCTATACTCCGGTAGAAATCGAACTCGCCCCTTTGACCGAGGAACAGCGGAAAACACTGCTGAACCAGTAAACAACACAGGAAAACTTCAACCGCCCGCCGGTACTTTCCAGCGGGCGGACTTTTATAGAAAGCACCAATCGCCGCTTTTCTTCTGCGCGGAGTCGAGGACGGCGCAGGACGTCCCCTCATCCCGGATCGCAGCATCCGGGATAATCCGATTGCCCAAAACTGCAATTTTCCGCTGTCAAACTCCAGAAGCCCTCTCAGGCCAAAAATTTCTGAAAACCGAGAACCAACGCGCACTCAGCGCGCCAAATGCGGAATGCGTCCATGACAAAGCCGGATTTCCATCCTCCCCTTTCGTGAGATGAGCCGAATGTTCCTGAAACGACAAAATCAGGAAAGCTGTTTTCCAGCTCCCCTTTTTTGTATTTTTCCTACAAAGTCTCACCCAAAAGGGCGAGAACACAGCAGAGCGGCATTCGGTGCCAGAACAGCGCACAGGCCTACAACACAACTCTGGGACAGTCGTTGGATTCCAGCAATGGGCTTTGCTGCTTCATTGCGCTCTCTCCTTTCTAAAAGAAAAAGGCAGGTTTTCCATAATGAACATGGAAAACCTGCCTTTTTCTCATAAACCCAACAGCAGAAATTACTTGACGCCGGATAAATCTCAAAAAATATCCAAGAAAACAACCGTAAACAAAAAGCGGCAGTATTACAAAACGATCCCGTCATGCCGTCTTCTCTCCCTTTTCGTTTCAAACAGCAACCATGGGAGAAGATCGCCGGCGCCACTCAAAAGCTGATAATATTCAGGTGTTCCAGCAGGATTTTCAATCCCATTAAAATGAGGATCAGCCCTCCTGCAAACTCGGCTTTGGATTTGTATTTGCTTCCAAACACATTCCCGATTTTCACTCCAACCAG
>CALDJI010000248.1 GCA_937901805.1 uncultured Clostridia bacterium
ACTCGAACCCCCGACCTACTGGTTCGTAGCCAGTCACTCTATCCAGCTGAGCTATTGGCGCACAGTTCGTTCTTTTTAGAACGCTCAGTTATTATAGCATATCCATCCATAGTTTGTCAACAGTTTTTCAAAAGAAAAAGCCGCACCCATTTTCCAATTACGGCCTGTCCGTTCTTTCAGCCCTTTACCAGGAACCGTTTTGCATCTTCAATCAGTTTCCGGTTGTTTTCATGGGTGACCTGACGCCGCGCCTCCTCAATAGACAGCCATTTCAGATCGCTGATTTCCTCTTCCTGCCGGTGTTCCGACCCCGCAATCGCTTCTCCCAGAAAATAGACCACTTCTTTCATGACATTTGGCTTGGGAGAATACTCCACGCTTTCTCGAAAACCCTTCTGCAACTGCACTCTCAACCCTGTCTCTTCAAAAATTTCCCGATGCGCTGTCTGTTCTTCATTCTCTCCGGCCTCTACATGCCCCTTTGGAAAAGCCCAGTGCCCGCCGTAGCGGTGTTTTACCAGCAGCAATTTGGGCTGTCCGTCTTTTCCAAGCTTGTACACGATGGCCCCGCAGGATTTTTCATGTTTCACAAGCTGCACCTCCATATCCATTTTCCCATATTTTTATTATACTGCTCGGTGCCTGCCATTTCAACCAAACAGGGCGCCTCTCAAAGAAGAAACCGGAGGGTCTCAGGCACGCCCTGATTCCTCCGGTTACAATCCACTATTTCTTTTTGCTGAGTGCTTTCATGCGCAGACTCTTGTCCAAAATCTGTTTTCTCATCCGGATATTTTTCGGAGTGATTTCAAGCAATTCATCATCCGTGATAAATTCCATACATTCCTCCAGGCTCATCCGGCGGTAGGGAACCAGGCGCAAAGCCTCATCAGAGCCAGAAGCGCGCATGTTGCTGACATGCTTCTTTTTGCAGACATTGACCACCAGATCTTCTGCTTTTGGGGAAGACCCGACAATCATCCCCTCATAAACCGGCGTGCCCGGTCCAATAAAGAGCGTACCGCGCTCCTGGGCGTTATACAGTCCGTAAGTTATGGCTTCTCCGCTTTCAAATGCGATCAGGGATCCGCTTGGACGCAGAGGGATGTCTCCTTTATACGGTTCATATCCTTCAAAAATCGAGTTCATGATACCCTCTCCCTTAGTATCGGTCAGAAACTCGCTGCGGTAGCCAAACAGCCCGCGGGACGGGATGACAAATTCAATCCGCATCCGGCTGCCATGCGGAGCCATCTGGACAAGCGTCCCCTTGCGGACGCCCATTTTCTCCATGACAGAACCCATAAACTCCTCCGGCACGTCGATCACCAGGCGCTCCATCGGCTCGCAGAGCACCCCGTCGATCTTATGCATCAGGACATGGGGGGTGCTTACCTGGAATTCATACCCTTCACGGCGCATGGTCTCAATCAAAATGGAAAGGTGCATTTCCCCACGGCCGGAGACCTTGAAACTGTCCGTAGAATCCGTTTCCTCCACACGCAGAGAAACGTCCTTGAGCAGTTCGCGGAACAGGCGCTCGCGAAGCTGGCGGGAAGTGACAAATTTTCCCTCTCTTCCTGCAAACGGACTGTCATTGACAGAGAAAGTCATCTCCAAAGTGGGTTCTGAAATCTTGACAAATTCCAATGGCTCCGGATGTTCCGGATCACACAGGGTATCCCCGATGGTAATCCCCTCAATTCCGGATACGCACACGATATCCCCGACCTTAGCTTCTTCTACTTGGGCTCTTTTCAGTCCTTCAATCTGGTAAACATTGACCATACGGCCTTTATAAGGGGGTTTTTGCTCATGATAATCACATACCATGGCGTCTGTATTCTGTTTGAGCGTACCGCGTTCAATTCGGCCGATGGCAATCCGCCCAACATATTCATTGTAGTCAATGGAAGAAACCAGCATCTGGAAGGGCGCGTCCAATTCACCGCGCGGCGCCGGGATATAGTCGACTATCGTATCAAGCAGGGGAGCCAGATCTACGCCCTTGACATTCTGATCACGGGAAGCCGTGCCCTCTCGACCGGAACAGAACAGAATCGGGCTGTCCAGCTGTTCATCCGTTGCATCCAGTTCCATCAATAGTTCATAGATTTCTTCAATGACCTCATCAATGCGGGCGTCCGGCTTGTCAATCTTGTTGATGACAATGATCACACGATGGCCGAGTTCCAGCGCCTTGTGCAGGACAAAACGCGTCTGAGGCATAGGGCCTTCCGCAGCGTCCACCAGAAGGAGAACGCCGTTTACCATCTTGAGAATACGCTCCACTTCCCCTGAAAAATCCGCATGTCCCGGCGTATCCACGATATTAATTTTAATTCCCCTATAGTGAGCGGCCGTATTTTTTGCCAAAATGGTAATTCCACGCTCCCGCTCCAATGCATTTGAATCCATCACGCGGTCTTCTACCACCTGATTTTCCCGAAACGCACCGCCCTGTTTAAGCATCTCATCAACCAAGGTGGTTTTTCCATGGTCGACATGTGCGATAATTGCAATATTTCTCAAATCTTCTCTAATCAAACAAATTCCCCGTTTCTCTCGAAAAATTGGCATTTGCCTTGAAAATACCCCCGCCAAAACGGCGTGGGGCAGTTTTGTCTTTATGATACGGTTGTTTCTATTATAACACCTTTTTTCATCATTCCGACAAAAAAAGAGAGAAAATAATGACAGAAAGTAACCGGCGCTTTTGCGCCGGTTTTGTTCAAACATCCTGTATGCACTGTGTTCACAGTGAAATTTTCAGGTTTTTTATTATTTTTGCCGGATTTTTTCCGTTCTGATTGCCGAGCCTTGACGGCAGTAAAACAGGCGCCGCCTGTTTTAATAGTGGCGCACCAGCGAGACAACGCGGCCGAGAATCCGCACTTCGTTGACAATAATCGGTTCATACGCCTCGTTTTCCGGCATCAGACGGAAATGCCCGTTTTCTTTATAAAACCGCTTGACCGTCGCCTCGTCTTCGATCAGCGCCACCACAATTTCCCCATTTTCCGCAACTGGGGTTCGGTGGACGACAATGATATCCCCGTCCAAGATTCCAGCGTTGATCATACTGTCCCCGCGTACTTTAAGCGCAAAGAGTTCCTTAGGGGAATATCCATGCTGGACATCAATCGGCAGGTACTCTGTAATATTTTCCACCGCCAGGATAGGCTGGCCTGCCGTTACCGTACCCATGACCGGGATCTGCATTGCTGCGGGATCGGAGATTTTGATATTACGGTTTGTCCCGGTGCGCATATGGATATAGCCCGCGCTTTCCAGCTGTTTTAAGTACTTATGAACCGTGGAAGTAGAGCGGATAGACAGTGCGCTCCCAATTTCCCGCACGGACGGGGTATTGCCTGCGGCAATCTGCCCGCAGATATATTCATAAATATCGAGGGCCAGTTTTCCCAGCTCAGACATAGTCGTTCCTCCCGAAACATTTGTTTGCCTTATCATACCATATTTTTCCCCTGCATACAATACATAATCCTGCCGCCGCATCAAATTCTCTTTGAACCGTACCTCTGCTATACACGCAGAATTTCTGCCTCACATGGTTGTTTTCAGCGGGAGAAGCCGCACGCCTTCTATTTTTTTATTTTCAAATACACTTTTACAGCTCCTCCAAATCCCCGTCGAAGCATCCGGGAGCCGCCAAAAATGAGATCTCCATCCTATCCAGGCCTTGCACTGCCGTTTTGGAATCTTTAAAAAATTCCTTGCAATTTATTTTCCATGTATTCATAACGCGGTAACAAACAAAAGAAAAGAAAGGCTATAATAAAAACATACCCGAAAGAAATGAAGCCGCAATCATTTCTTATTGGAAAAGGGTATTACTACCCTCCTCAAAACACCCCTCAAAAGCTGCCGCAGGCGATGCAAATCGTCTGCGGCTTTTGCTGTATCAGGGGGATCCGTTCTTACCGTTTCCTGGCCCTGACAATGATAATATCCGGGCGCTCCTTGTCCCCGTAACTCTCCTCAAAAAATCCGTCTACCACAAACCCGTTGTCAAAGCAGAGCTGGAAGGGATCCCGAAGGGAACGATGGTAATAACACTGCCTGGCCGGCTGCCCCTGGATGGCAATCCCATAATACGGATGTGCCGTCCGGTATTTTTCCGTCAACGTGACAAAACAAGGATGCTGGGTGGCGAACACAAAACAACCGCCGCTTTCCAGCAGTTCGGCGATGCTGGAAAAAAGGGCTGTTACATCGGCAATATCCATAATCGCCATATTGGAAACCGCCTTGGTATAGGGCCGTCCCCGTCTGAGCGACAAGAGCTGTTCTTTTTTGTGGCATCCGCCACAAAAAATTCGATCTGATCAAGAAACCGCTGCTGCCGCTGTTTTGCCAATGCAATCATCTTCGGACTGTAGTCAAAGGCAACTACCCGGGCGCCCGCCTGGGCCATATAGGCGGAATAGTTCCCATTTCCGCAGGCGGCGTCCAGAATAAAATCGCCTTTTTTCGGTTCCAGCAGCCGGCTGACCTTTGGACGGGCTACTTCCCGGTGAAACTGGTTTGAATGTTCCCCCATCTGTTCGTCCCAAAACTGTGCATTGGTTTCCCATGCCTGAAGGCCTTGTTCTACAGAATACCGATCTATGACTGTATTTCCCCCTACTCGATCTGTTCTCATTTCCGCGTGCCGAAATTCCCTGCGGCGAGCGGGTAAAATCCTATCTGGCAAGCGAGGGCAGTTGGGAAAGAACATAGTCGCGCAGCCCCATCAGCTGTTCTTTATCCCAACGCACGCCGCCTGTTTTCAGGGTTGCGGAGGTAACCGGGGCTTCGCTGCGGTAAACATCCAGCGCCTGGCGGACAAGCGGCAAAAACGGCTCCGGAAGATGTTCCAGTGCCCAAAGCGCGCCTTCTTCCTTGCTGGTGCAGGCACAAACAGGGGAAGAGAACAGCTGCAGCGCCCGACAGAAATTGAGCACCCCATAATACGGCGCGTGCAACAGATTTTCCTCTTCAAACAAATCCTGAATGTCCAGTAAAACGGATTGCCGGAACCGCTGCCAGTCCACCAGCGGGAACAGTTTTGAAATTTCCCGGCCGTATAGGCAAACCCCTCTCTGCCGCACGACCGCAAAATGAGCGGGCAGATCCGGATCCCGTTTTGGTTTACAGAAATCAACCTGACCGGCAAGGAGTTTTTCATGCCACATCGGGCTGTAATGCAGCTGATAGGGGATTTGCAAATCCAGGCTGCTGAGCGCATCCTCTGTAACGACACTGAGTTCCACTCCGCCTGTACCGGGGTATTTTTCCGAATACCGTGCAATTTGGATACCAAGCGATTCCAGGGTATCAGAAGGGACGTCTCCCCCTGTGACAATCAGAAGATCGAGATCGCTTTTCGGAAAATACCAACAGCCCATGGCCAGAGATCCATGCAGATAAACGCCCAGCAGCTGCCGGCCAAGCTGAGTATCGAACAGTTTGACAAATCCATTTACATAATTTTTTAATTGCGGACAACAGTCCGGCCACTTTTGCGCAATTGGCATATCCTGTCCCTCCCATCTTTTTCAGAGAATTCCGGTAAAGCCCCCTTTTGCAGGAAGCCTGCGAAAGAAGGCCCTATTGCCATTATGCCATCCCTGTCCCCGAAAAATCCAGCCAGGGGAAACACTACCTGTCTTCAAACGCCTTGCAGGCCTTCAAAATCTGATCCAGCGCATGGGAAGCCGCCAGATAACGGATCAAATCCCGCTCGTTTACCCGGCCGCGGGAGAGATGCAGTTCAATGACATCCTGATACCATTCGCTGTCTACACCGACATAGACAAGCCCTACCGGTTTTTCCTTTGTGCCTCCGTCCGGTCCCGCGATGCCTGTGGTCGAGACCCCAATATCTGCACCGGAAAGCCGGCGTATGCCTTGTGCCATCTCCCTCGCTGTCTGCGGGGATACTGCCCCGTATTGCTCCAGGGTTTCCCGGCGCACGCCAATCACCTGTTCTTTTATACGGTTGGCATAACTGCATACCCCGCACTCAAAAACCGCGGAAGACCCCGGGACTTCCGTCAGCCGTTTGGAGACAAACCCACCGGTACAGCTTTCCGCCGTAGCCGCTTTCAGGCCGAGCGCTGTGAGTTTCTTCACAGCAGCAGTCTGTAAATCCCCAATATCCACCCCGTAGACCACGCCGCCCAAAATTCCGCAGATTTTCTCCACCATGGGCTGGGTCATGCCGCGAGCCGTCTGTACATCCTGCGCGCTGGCTGTCACACGCAGCATGACCTCGCCATCCTTCGCATAGGGGGCGACCGTCGGGTTGAGACTTTCCAGCATCAGCGGTTTGAGGATACTTTCCACCTTGGATTCCCCCATCCCAAAAATATGGATGTTTTGGGAATAAAACACTACATTGGAACGTTTTTGCAAAAACGGGAGTACCTCTTCATCGAACATCGGCTGCATTTCACGCGGCGGGCCAGGCAACAGGATCGCCATTTTCCCATTTTCTTCTACTGCAAGGCCAGGCGCTGTGCCGTGATCGTTTTGGAATACCACGGCTCCTTTTGGCATAAGCGCCTGTTTTTTGTTGTTTTCAGTCATTTCCCTGCCGATTCTCTGGAAATACTCGGTAATCCTCTGCAAAGATTCCTCATGCAGCTGCATTTCCCGGTGGAAATATTCCGCCACCATTTCCTTTGTTAAATCATCATAGGTCGGACCAAGGCCTCCGGTTAAAATAACCAGATCCGCACGGGAAAGCGCGAGATTCAGGCTGTCCTTCAGTCTCTGAGGGTTATCTCCCACCACTGAGTGATGATAGACCGACACGCCAATGGATGCAAGTCCTTTGGAAAGATACGTTGCATTGGTGTTGACCGTGCCGCCGAGCAAAAGCTCCGTCCCGACGCACAAAATTTCTGCATTCATACAATCCCCATCCTTTCCGGGGCAGAAAATGTCCCATAACGCCTGGATTGCAGGCATTTTTCTCAGAAAAATGATAGCATAGTTTTTCCGGAAAAACAAGAAAACCAGGCTGGACGGCTCTTCTATTTCACTTAAATTTTTATTTTTTTTAAAAAACCTGTTGACAGTACAGAGGAAGCTGTGCTACAGTAAACAGCGTCAAAACTGAATGAGGCAAACACAAGGATGAGGAATAGTAGGCTTTCAAACGGGCGCAGAGAGCTGTTGGTCTGGTGAAAAACAGTGCCGGGAGAATTGCTGAACTCACCTCGGAGTGATTCCGCTGAACCTGTTGTAGGCGGATTCGGAGGCCAACCGTTACAGTGGCAGGATATAAGGTTTTTACCCGTATCCGGTGAGCGTATTTCTTTGCAGAAATAAAAAAGAGTGGTACCGCGAAAGCAAGCCTTTCGTCTCTTTCCGATCAATTTGGTCCGGAAAAGACGAAAGGCTTTTTTGTTTCTTCTGCGTCTTTCACCCGGAACGAACGCCGCAGCACACAGGGTTTGCTTACATTCCAAATTGAAATTGAAGCGAAAGGTGCAAAAACATGGAACAGCAAAAAAGAAGCAGCATCGCTGCAAAAATGAGCTTTATGGGAGTATTCGCCGTTTCCTGCGTGTTGTTCGGCTCCCATGCAGGCGGGGGATTTGCCACGGGGAACCAGGCAACCCAGTATTATGTCGGGGCAGGATGGCTGTCCCCGCTGATGGCAATCCTGGCCATGGGGCTGTTATCGCTCACCATCCGGGAGTGCATGGTAATGTATAATTCCCGCGGGCTGAAAAGCTATAAGGAGCTGTTTGAAACCCTCTACCATCCGCTGGATAAACTGGAGTGGGTGTTTGAGATCTATTTTTATATCATGGTAATTTGCGCGGTCGGCGCGGTTATTGCGGGAGCGGCCTCTCTGTTTGAGACAATTGGCATCATGCCCTATGTTGCCGCCGTTATCGTCGTCGGGGCAATTTTGCTGGCGCTTACCATTTTCGGTGCGAAACTGGTTTCCCAGGCATCTACGGTAATGTCCGTTTTCATCCTCCTCTGCTGTGCTGTAATTTTTTTGATGGGGATTGGTGCAAAAATTCCGGAGATTTCCTCTGCCTTTACCGTCCGGGAAAATCCGCAAGGTTTTTAAAGCCCATCTTAAACGCTTTTACTTATGCCGGGTTCCAGGCGGTCGTCATACCGACCATGATCTCCTGCGGAAAACCGCTTAAAAATTCCAAAAATGCCTCCCGCGCCATGTTCTGGGCATTTGTAATGAATTCCATCGCTTTGGTGCTCTCGGTCGTCATGCTGCTCGGCTGGTATGCGGATTTTACCGCGGCTGGGCAATCCACTCTGCCGTCCCTGTTTATCTGTAAGGCGCTCGGCAAGCCGTATCTCTACTGGTTTTACAACCTCTCCCTGTTTTTATGCTTTATCTCCACCGGTGTGACAACCGTATTTGGGTTTGTCTCCCGGTTTGAAAGCATCAAAATACTCTCCGGAATAAAAAATATCACCGCGCGCCGGGCAGTCATCTCCTGTTTTATCATGGTGCTGTCCATGGCGGTTTCCATGGTTGGGCTTGACCGGATTATCAAATACGGGTATGGATACTGCGGATATCTGGGCATTGCAATTATCATTGTCCCGTTTCTAACCATTGGGGTTTACAAAAATCGGAAATATCTGAAAGAACATCCGGAATACCGGGGAATGAGCGCTGCGGAAGTCCGGGCCAGAAAAAAGGATGCCGCTGCCATAGGGGACGCCATCCCCGGCGGGGAATTATAAAAAGGAGGATTTGACAATGAACAGACAGTTTTTTCCCGGATACAGTATCGGGACAGACGCTTATGACGACATCAAAACGATTTGCAAGACCTATGGCAAAACAGCGGCCATTATCGGGGGAAAGCGTGCGCTGGATGCTTCCCAGGAAAAAATACTCGCTGCGATGCAGGACAGCGGAGTAGAACCGACCGGTGTATTCTGGTATGGAGGGGAAGCTTCGGTAGAAAACATCACTCTGCTGGAGGAAAACCCCGCGGTCGCCAAAGCGGACATGATTTTTGCCGTCGGCGGCGGCAAAGCCATCGACACCGGAAAAGTCCTTGCACACCGTACCGGGCTCCCATTTTTCACCTTCCCGACCATTGCCTCCACCTGCGCTTCCTGTACCAGTCTTGGGATTCTCTATCACTCGGACGGCTCCCTGCGGGAATACTCCTTTTCCAAGGAGACACCGGTACACATCTTCATCGACAGCGGGGTAATCGCTCGCGCCCCCAGGGAATACCTCTGGGCCGGGATCGGCGACACTATGGCAAAATTCTATGAGTGCACGGTTTCCGGAAGAGGGGACACCCTGTCCCATTCCGAGGCGCTTGGGACAGTCATCTCCACCATGTGCGCCGATCCTCTGGTAGCCTATGGCGTGCAGGCGCTCCAGGACTGTGATCACAACACAGTTTCCAAGGCGCTGGAAGAAGTCATCCTTGGGATTATTGTCTCGACCGGGTTTGTCTCCAACCTAGTCAGCATTGACTACAATACCGGGCTTGCCCATGCCGTCTATAACGGATTTACCATCCTGCCCCAGATAGAAAAATATGGGCACCTGCATGGGGAAATTGTCTTTTATGGGATTCTGATCCTATTGCTTGTAGACGAACAGATACAGGAATTTGAACGGGTTTACCGGTTCGGGCTGCAAATGGGGTTCCCAACCTGTCTGAGGGCGCTGCATACTGAAATCGGAGAAATGCCGGCAGTCGCAGAAAAAGCCCTGCAGGGAATTGATGTACGACACTACCCCTATAAAGTCCACAAAGAAATGCTTTTGTCCGCTGTCAGGCAACTGGAAAAATATTTTTCTGAGCATAA
>CALDJI010000249.1 GCA_937901805.1 uncultured Clostridia bacterium
CTGCTGGTGTAGCTCAGCTGGTAGAGCAGCTGATTTGTAATCAGCAGGTCGGGGGTTCGAATCCGTCCACCAGCTCCACCTTTTTATAAATGAATATGGGAGAGTTCCCGAGTGGCCAAAGGGGGCAGACTGTAAATCTGTTGTCGCTGACTTCAGTGGTTCGAATCCACTCTCTCCCACCAGACTGAGTCTGAACGCAATTCGCGTTCGGACTCATTTCCTTTTTCGGGCAAAATGCCCGCATTTAAAACGGCATCTAAAGTGTCCACCTCTTCCAACATTGAAAGAAGTTTATCCCTGTGAAGAGATAGACTTCTTTTATTTTTTGAAAAAGTTTACCAGAATTATTTGTATTTTTGGTTATACCCCAAAATGCGTTATACTACGATATTTTACTGAAAGGACTTGGCAATGAGTATTTTATTTCAAGGGGTTCAATGGGTTGCACCAAGTGATTTTGGGATAAGTCAACTGTACCTAAATAAATCCAAATTGGACAATATTAAAAAATGGTTCGATTCAGACAGTATGGATCGATGTCGGCCTCTTCCCGTACATGATTTTGGCGATAACCGGCTGACATTGACAGACGGCCACAGCCGGGCTTTTGTAGCCTACCGGTATAAAGTCAAAGTACCCGTTGTTTATGACACAGATGACATTGTAACATGTGACGAAGGACAAATGCTTTATAAAAATGACATTGTTTGGTGCCGACGTTTCAATCTTCGGACAGTTGCGGATCTTGAAAATCGGATTGTCAGCGATTCTGAATATCAGTCTCTTTGGATTGACCGCTGCGAACAAGCTTATAATTTATTGACCAAAACCGAAGATTGTGAGAGGACGGATATACAGCAGCAGTATCCAGAATTGTTTTTATTTGGCGCAAATGAAGATGCAACAATCTGTTTTTTTGAGAATCTGAGTGGGAAAATAGTTGCAGTTCCTAGATAGTGATTGATTTTTGGGCTGATATTTAACATAAATTTTTAACAATTAAAAAATAATTTTTGTGAAATTCTATTGTGAATTTGCTGACAAAATTGTATAATGATTAATAGAGGTGTTTCGAATTATTTGAAAGGAGTGCAAATTTATGAGATTTAAAGGAAAAAGCGTTGTAGTAACAGGGGCAAGCTCCGGAATGGGATGGAAAATTGCTTTGGATTTTGCTTCAGAAGGAGCAACCGTTGTTGCGGTGGCAAGAAGAAAAGAACGGCTAGAACAACTGGTTGAAGAAGCGAAAGAGTTACCCGGTAAAATTGTCGCATATCCGGGCGACGTTTCCTCGCAGGAAGTGAACGAGGGGATGATCAATTTTGCAATTCAACAGTGCGGGAAACTAGACGTCCTTGTCAACAATGCGGGAATTATGGATGAATTTAAACCGATCGGTGAGGTTGACAATGACTTGTGGAACCGCATTTTGAAAGTGAATCTGGAAGGCCCTATGTTTGCTATCAGAAAAGCGGTTCAAGTAATGAGCGGTCAGCAGACAGGCGGAAATATAGTGAATATTGCGTCTATCGGCGGCGTATGCGGAGCACGAGCAGGCGCGGCTTATACAGCTAGTAAACATGCGCTTGTCGGTCTTACAAAAAATACTGCTTATATGTATGTGGAAAATGGAATTCGCTGCAACGTCATTTGTCCGGGCGGTGTTGAAAGCGAAGTGATGAATAGTCAGACAGATTTAAGTCAGTTTGGTATGGGCAGAGTTATGAAAGGATTGGATACAACCATTCCCGCCGGCAAACCAGAAGATATTTCATCTGTTGTTTTACTTGTGGCCAGTGATGAAGGAAAATTTATCAATGGAGCAACCATTGTTGTTGATGGCGGGGTTTCCTGTAATTAGAATTCGCAAATGTAAGATTGGAACAGTTATCCTCTTCAATTAAGCGCAAATTTTTTGAAGAAATGGCGGTATTCTTTGAATACCGCCATTTTTGTCTGTTATTAAAGAACTTCAAATGGAAAATGTTTGACAGAAAAGAACAAATGTTCTACACTGGATGATAGTAGAAATTTCAGATAGTCAAATATTTTACAAATTAGGGAGGAACTCATGACAGAAGAAAATTATCGCTACCGGACAAGCCCTTTGTTTTTGAGAAACCAGTTTCCGGGTACCGGCAAATTCTCTATTCCGATTATTCCAAGAGCGGAGTTTTCGGATACGGAACTGAAAAATCTGTTGCTCATCGGGTTTGATAAGGCAAAAAACGATGAGAAAAACCTGGATCGAATCGTCCAC
Source organism: uncultured Clostridia bacterium (assembly GCA_937901805.1). Lineage (GTDB taxonomy): Bacteria > Bacillota > Clostridia > Oscillospirales > Ruminococcaceae > Pseudoruminococcus_B. Next base: position 2,261 of record CALDJI010000249.1, read on the forward strand.
TTTTTCCTGTATGACTACAAATTTGAAAAAATTTGGGACAGTCCTGACAATTATGCGGAAAAGCTGAGGCAATATAAAGGGGTTTTGTCGCCGGACTTTAGTATGTACCTGGAAATGAATCCAGTACTACAGTTGTACAATACGTTTCGCAACCGATGGTGCGGGGCATATTTGGCGGAGAAAGGAATCCGGGTGATTCCCACCGTGAATTGGGGAGACGAGAACACCTTTGATTTTTGTTTCGAGGGAATTCCAAAGGGGAGTATTGTAGCAGTTTCCACCTATATGGTGCAAGAGCATAACCATCATTCCGACCAGAAGGGATTCTTTTTGAAAGGATACCGGGAAATGCTCAGACGGATAGAGCCTGCTAAAATTATCTGTTACAGCGAGCCATTCCCGGAAATGCAGGGGGAGATTATCTATGTGGATTATGAGCTGAGCGGCTGGAAATACCAGAGGAAAGGCCGGGAAATCTTGTACAGAAAGCGTACCAATGATACAATAGTATACAAGACAACCATACAACCGGATGATTTTTGGATGACAGTATATAAGGGAACCGGCAGCGCCTATGGCGGACAATGGAAACCGAAAAAGCAGGAGGATGAACGCTTTTTGGGTAAACCTGGGGAAATCAAAGTGACTTATGATAAAAATGGAGAAAAAAGACTAACCAAAATAGGTGCAGATGGAAGGGCTGTAAAAGAACGACATTTTAGCTATCATAATAGGGAGTGGTGTCATACAAATCCCCATGATCACATCATACTATGGGATAATCCGATCGGTCATCCAGATCCGCAGGGTCCGATCAATTATCCGGACGGCGCGCCGGAGTTTAAATATTATCTGGGAGATGAATACGGAATGAGTAAATTCACAGTCATAAACGGAAGCAATTCCTTTGAAGACGATCGCTTTAAAACAATCAGCGAGTTTCAATGGTGTATGAAATTTCATGGTGAAGTGGAATTTGAGTGGAAAGGAAAATCCTATTCTATTACGCATCCTGAAGGGAGAATTAACATAGGGGAAGGTTGTTATAAAAAGGATGGAAAATATTATAATGTAATCAGTCATACGGAATATACACCGGGTGAGGGTGATTTGTGGGGAGATACGGCCGACGATATCCTGGAATTTGATGTAGGAGGGGATAAACTCCGGGATGTAATCACTCAGGTGAAAGTGTGGTCACGGTCGATTTGATCTCTGCTATTTAAAAGAGGTGTGTAGGATATGGAAAAAGACGCAGATAAAATGAGAATGAATTCCTTTGAAGAAAATCGTTTTCAAACGATTAGTGAATTTCAATGGTGTGTGAACAACGGAGGTGAAGTGGAATTTGAGTGGAAAGGGAATGTCTATGGAATTGTCCACCCGAATGATAGAATATTGATTGGTATTGGTTATTATGAAAGGGATGGAAAATACTATAATCTGAATACAGACAAAGAGCATACCGAAGAGGACGAACTGTGGGGAGATACGGCCGACGATATCCTGGAATTTGATGTAGGAGGGGATAAACTCCGGGATGTAATCACTCAGGTGAAAGTGTGGTCGCGGTCGATTTAGAATGAACTCTCTTATTTTCACAAGGCCCGATCAATTATCCGGACGGCGCGCCGGAGTTTCAATATTATCTGGGAGATGAATACGGAATGAGTAAATTCACAGTCATAAATGGAAGCAATTCCTTTGAAGACGATCGTTTTAAAACAATCAGCGAGTTTCAATGGTGTGTGAATGACGGCGGTGAAGTGGAATTTGAGTGGAAAGGAAATCAATATACGATATGTCATCCTGATGACCGAATCAATATTGGAGCGGGTTGTTATGAAAAGGATGGAAAATATTATAATATGAACACCAATGAAGAGTATACCGAAGAGGACGAACTGTGGGGAGATACGGCCGACGATATCCTGGAATTTGATGTAGGAGGGGATAAACTCCGGGATGTAATCACTCAGGTGAAAGTGTGGTCGCGGTCGATTTAGCTGCCGCACGTCATGGTTATCCTGTGACAGGATGGTGAAATCCTAGGCCGCTTGAAGGGAAGTTATAGAAGGTATTTTAAAAGGAGCAGGATCTGATTACATATGGGGAAATTGGTAAAATCTTGTATTCAATATATGAAAAAAGAAGTGGTACTGTCCATAGCGGTCCTCCTGGCGTTGGTTTCCTCTTTGTTTGTTCCGCCCAGTACGGCGTATTTAGGGTATATTGATTGGGATACGCTGGCGCTGCTGTTTTGCCTGATGCTGGTTATGAAGGGGATCCAGAGAACCGGGGCGTTTGTATTTCTGGGCAACCAGCTGCTGAAAAAAACGGCGTCTTCCCGGAAAATGCTGTTTATCCTTGTGTTTTTGCCGTTTCTTTTCAGCATGGCAATTACCAATGACGTGGCGCTGATTACCTTTGTCCCATTTGGAATCACTGTGCTCCGGATGGCAAAACAGGAATCCCTTTTCATTCCCACGGTTGTCCTGCAAACCATCGCTGCAAATTTAGGCAGCATGCTGACCCCGATGGGAAATCCGCAGAACCTCTATTTATATGGGCAGTCCGGGATGGGGTTTGGAAATTTCTGTTTTTTGATGCTGCCCTATGTCCTGATTGCTGCCGGTTGTCTGGCGGTACTTGTCTGTCTGAAAAAATCTATTCCGATTTCTGCGGTAACTGTGCCAATTCAACTGGGAGACAGGAGAGAACTGATTTTTTGGATTTTGAGCTTTGGTATCTGTATCCTGGGGATTTTTAAAATGATCTCTCCGCTTTTGATCGCAGCGGTGCTCGCACTTTTGTTGTTTGTCTTGAACCGCCGTTTGCTTCTGGATATCGACTATTCCCTGTTGGGAACTTTTTTCGCTTTTTTCATTTTCATCGGGAATATTGGGTCAATGGATGGATTCCGGAATTTCCTGATGTTCGTTTTAACAGGCCATGTGACCGGTGTTTCCATATTGGCAAGCCAAGTAATCAGCAATGTGCCTGCGGCGCTGCTGCTGTCCGGATTTACGGCGCAATGGGATTCCCTGATTGTCGGATGTAATTTGGGAGGGCTTGGCACGCTCATCGCCTCGATGGCAAGCCTGATTTCCTATAAGATGGCTGCAAAAGAGTACCCAGGGCTCCGAAAAAAATACTTTCTCTGGTTTACCCTCTGTAATGTGGGTTTTTTGCTTGTACTGCTCTTGATGGATTTCCTCTTTTTACAGTCAAGGTAACCGCATAATTATCTTTTTGACTTCACAGAAGAAACCCGGATTTGTATTTCAGTCAAAAATTCCTCTTCGTTTGCAGTGTCCCGGTTGTCAACCGTATAAAGTTCAAAAGGATTTCCCAGTACCTGAAGATCTTGCGTTTTGGCATAGTCTATAAGGTTTTGTACCAGCTTGCCGTTCTGTTCATAATTTCCGCGGTAAAAACAGGAGAGATATTCCCCTTCCGGGAGCGCAAAATCGTGACCGATCGAATCATCCTGTAACACAAAGAATACCGAATTGTATACGTTGGAAACCCCATGTTGGATATCTTCCATGGACAAGAAAGCGCCAATGGTTTGATTCCCCAAGTCGCAGATTTTTCCTTCGTACTTTCGGTGCAGTTTTTTGATTGCGAAATCCATTTCCTCATCTCTGGTCATATGTTCATTTAATTGAACGCAGAGACGATGCGGAATGGATTTTTTTATGATTATCCCTGTCTGGATCTGTGAGATGCTTTTTAAGGCGGATATCCGTTGAGAGAGGCGTGACTCTTTGCCGCGCAGTTCCTGAAGCCTATGTTGGACCAGTTCCCGTTCATGGCTCAACAGTTCAATCGTGTTTCGAATACTCTGTTCTTCCAGGTACTCTTTAATTTGCTGCATGGAAAAATCCAGATTTCTCAAATCCCGGATCATATTCAGCTTATACATGTCCTTTAAACTGTAGAGACGATACCGGTTTTTATCCCGGTATGGCTTTATGATCCCAAGTTTTTCATAATATCGGAGGGAATCCACGCCGATTCCGTATAATTTCGAGATTTCACTGATTTTATAGTAATCTTTCAACAAATTCGCCTTCCTGATTTTATAATTTTCTTTTCTTTATATCTCCTTGACATTGGTATTATACCAGGGTTTAAGATATTTAGGAAGGGAGTGGCTTCTGATGAAGCAAATCAAAATTCACAGTCTTCTACGAACATTGACAGAAGGGTTTCCCTTTTACCGGATTTCCGCGATTTTACTGGGTGCTGCAATTACTACCTTTGGGATCCATAATATTCACCAGCAGGTGAATATTACAGAGGGCGGTGTGATTGGGATGGTACTGCTTGCAAACCGTTGGCTTGGGGTATCCCCCGGGATTGTAACATTGGTTTTGGATGTCATCTGCTATTTGCTGGCTTTTAAATATTTGGGGAGTGCATTTATCCGGATTTCTGTTGTCTCGACGCTGAGCGTATCGGTATTTTATAAACTGTGGGAGTGTTTTCCTCATCTTCTGCCGAATCTTTCGGATTATCCGCTTATTGCGGCTCTGCTGGGAGGAGTATTTGTTGGAATTGGCGTGGGGATTATTGTCCGACAGGGCGGTTCCAGTGGAGGAGATGACGCGCTTGCTTTGACGATTTCCCACCTGACCCGCTGGAGGATTTCCCGTTCCTATTTGATTACAGATCTCACAGTCTTATTTCTTTCTTTAAGTTATATCCCGTTTACCCGTATCGGCTATTCTCTCATTACGGTGACCGTTTCCTCACTGCTGATTGATTTTGTAAAGAGTGTTAATTTGTCTCGTACAGGAAAAACAGACCCTGTCCTGGCCCGGCAGGAGAACGATTGATTTTGGTATACGTCTCTGTTATTATGAGAAAGGATGATGAAACCTTGCAGCATGGGGTTTTCGAGATTAGAGAGGAATTTTTTTCTGAACGTGCCTATCAGGCTTTATGAGAATTGTATGTATCTGCCCACATGGGAAAAGTTTTTAAAACTGGCAGATTGATATCTTTCTAAGGAGGAAACTCACATCTATGGGTACTTTAGAAAAATTCTCTGATTGGAATTTTGGTGTTGGAACAGGAAGATCTGGAGCAGTTTACAACTAGAGAGATTCCTATTTTGCGGGAATTCCGCCGATGTGGGATTGGGAAACAGGTTGCCGCATTTGCTTTACAGGAAACAAGAGAATGGCTCTAACAACAGAAACAGATGATGTTGCGGTTAGTTTTTATCAAGCCTGTGGATTTCAGTCGGAACCCTTTTGGGAAAAGGATTCCGACGGGTATGGTATCCGATACCGGTGTAGTCTAAGGAAAACGATTTGACGTTTTTTGACAATGGCTTTTGTATCGAACTGGAATAAAAAAGGGGGAATATTCCATGCTGGAATGCAAGGTGGATCTGCGCTCCTTGGCCAGGGAATGCGGAAATTGCAGGAAATGTAGGGCTGTTTCAAAAGGTTCATACTATTTTGACAAGGATCTGAAGGATTCTACAGTTTTGGTACTGCAATTGGAAGACCTGATTCAATCACAGACCCCTTATTCCTGCTGTGGACCGGAAATTCACAAAGATCCTGACATTCGGGTCTTCCGCCCGGATGGGACGCTGCTTTGCAGGATTGAGGCGAAGATGCTCAATGACAAACCTTTTATGAAAGTCCACGAATTATTACCTGGACATGATCTGTTCCCGAAAGAAACCATTGTGGTCGATACTCCAAAACTGGACAGTTATCTCAAAAGAAGAGCGGAGGAGCCCACCATTCCTATCTTTGTCGTATGGACTCTGGGGCGTCTCTGCGAAGGGCTGTATGGCAGCACTGTTTTCCAGAATGTTGACATTTTAGGACAGATCAGAAGACAAAAGGGAGATGCCCGTGTCTTTCGGCGTCGGCCGGGAAAAGGCGATTTTGTAAATGGAAAACAGATGGGAATTATACAGAAATACCATTTTTCCGTACGGGAATGCCGGCCGATTGAAGAACTGGTTGAAGTAATCCTTAATTTATAAAAAGAACCGGGCGGACTACCGGTATTCCTCGGCAAGAGAGGCTAGGTTATCTCCCATATAGGGGGCAAGGTGGACATATTCCGGATGGAGCATAAGTGTAATTGCCTCTTCCTGTTTTGCTAAATCGTGCAGGGAAAGATTCGTTTCCATGGAATTTATCACTTCTTGATACAATTGCTGAATATGGGAATAATCGGGAATGGCAAAGATGTTTTTCATCAGTTTTCCATATAATTCCAAAGCCATCACGGGATCTTGTTTCTGTTGTGTGCTATGCAGAAGTCCGACAAAAAGTTCTCCCCCAATATACTGAGAACCCGAAGATATCGCCACCCCATTCGGTAGCGTCATGGATGCTGGAAAATTATAGGAAAATCCACCCGCAAAATCCACTGCGTTAGAAAGGGTAAGATCCGTCAAATCAATATATTTCCCGATGGATATCCTCATTTCCTGTGCAAGCTGTCTTGCCACTTCTCCACACCCGCCGTATTGGTAAGCTTGTTCCAAGGTCCCTGCAGAATGCTCTACACTCAGCGGGGTATTTGGGAGAAAAACTGTGAGGGAGAGCTGAAGCCTGTCGGGTAGAAATCCTGTCAAAAGATATTGATAAGGTGCTTGTGAATTTTCTTGCCGAAGACAGATGAGTATTGTTTCCCGGTCTGTATAAGATCCTGGTATAGAGGTAACGGGGACGCTGTCTTGCGGGGTTCCTGCTGATTCCTCTTTTGGGTGGATTGTCCATAAAAGAATTGGCAGGGCAATTAGGGACAAAATTAGAAAAGAAAGACCAAAAGCCAATAGAAAATAGCGCAGGGATAAATTTGTTTTTTTCTTTCCCATTTTAAATCGCCGTCCTCTCATACATACTTCTCCCGAGAGGTTGGACAGGGAAAGCGGCATTTATACAAAAAGCGCGTGAGGAGCCTTTTCTCACGCGCTTTTGCTATTTTTCAACGTACATCATGTTGGGGTAAACTCTGTGGAGCAGTTCATCCGGATAGTGTTTATCCAGAAAAACAGCAATTTGGCTTTGCGCAGGAATCCCTTCGTGCCGTTGTGTCATTCTGGCCACAGCGAGCCCGGAAATTAAGGTGTTGAGGATCATAAATACCAATAAGATCCAAGTCAGCGGTTTTCCAATATGGGAGGGGATTTTCTCAATCCATTTTGAAAGAAGAGGATAACAAAATTTCATCCAGATAAGTGCAAGCAACCCCCAAAATACGGAGTATTTTAAGGTGATTCTGCCGTTAATGCTCATGGGCAGATGGTCATATTGCCAGGAAACCGTGCCAAACAGTGTTTCTTGTAAAAAACTGCAGAAATACTCAAAAGCATCACCGATAATGATTCCGCCAAGAAAAATCCAAAGATCTCCTTTTTTGATAAGCCAGGAAAGACAAATTGTCAAAAGGAATGTTCCAAATCCATAGACCAGATTAAAAGGGCCATAGATCAATCCCTGTCTGCTTTCGAAATGATGCTTAGTTATCAAACACCAGATCGTCTCCACGAGCACTCCCAAAAAGCATCCTATAAAAAATACCCAAAACAATTTGTAAAAATTCATCCCTGCGGCAAAAGAGTGTGCTTGTTCCCTCTCAGCTGTGTCGACTTTTCTTTTGGATAAAATTTGCCCCTCCATTTTGGTACCCCCTTTTGATAATAAAGGTATCGTGAAAAACTATTTCATTTTTCATTATATCGTTTCTAGAAAGAAAAATCCTCAAGAAACTCTTAATATTTTACAAAGTTTGTATTCTTGTAGTAGAATTTCAAAAGACATAATAAGAAAAAGCAATCTATTCCCTATCTATATGAGGAATAGATTGCTTTTTTGATTTTTTCTTTAAAATTCAATAGATCCGGGATTATCTCTTCGCCTGTCATAAAGCGGAAGGCCTTGCCCAATTTTGGCTGCGTGCAATCGCTTTGTGCCATTCAGCAATCCGTGTGGCACGGGATTTTTCATCCATATTTGGATGGAACGTGGTTTGTAAAGATTGCCCCTTTTTTAAAATATCGGGATGATCCCATATGCCGACTGCAAGCCCGGCCAGATAAGCAGCTCCAAGTGCTGTGGTCTCCTGGATGAAAGGGCGCTGGACAGTTTTATTTAAAATATCCGATTGAAACTGCATCAGAAAATGATCTCGGGAAGCACCCCCGTCTACTTTTAACTCCTGGATATGTAAGCCGGTATCACTTTCCATGGCGGTGACCAAATCAGCGCTTTGGTAGGCAATGGATTCCTGTGCTGCCCGTATGATATGTTCTCGTTTTGTGCCGCGCGTCAGCCCGAACAGACACCCTCGTGCATACATATCCCAGTAAGGGGCGCCAAGCCCGGTAAAGGCGGGGACAAAATAAACACCGCCGGTATCCGGTACCTTTTTCGCATAGTATTCCGCGTCGCGGCTGTCTGTAAAAAAGCGCATTTCGTCTCTCAGCCACTGGATAACAGCTCCTCCGATGAAGACGCTTCCCTCCAGGGCATACTGAATGTCGTCACCAGCACTTGCTGCAATTGTGGTTAACAGCCCATTCTGACTGATATGCGGATGATTTCCTGTGTTCATGAGCAGAAAACATCCGGTTCCATAGGTGTTTTTAGCATCACCCTGTGAAAAACAACATTGTCCAAATAGGGCTGCCTGTTGGTCTCCGGCTATTCCTGCAATTGGAATGGGAACGCCCTCTATATATGCGGTTCCATACCGTTCGCTGGAGCTAGTTACTTCCGGGAGCATACTGCGTGGAATATCAAACAGGTCAAGCAGTTCCTCATCCCACTCCAAACTATGAATATTATAGAGCATGGTTCGGGAGGCATTGGTGCGATCCGTGATATGCAGTTTGCCTCCCGTCAGCTTCCAGATGAGCCAGGTGTCTACCGTTCCAAACAGCAGTTTCCCCTGTTGAGCGCGTTCTTTTGCCCCCTCCACATGATTGAGAATCCAGTGGAGCTTGCTGGCGGAAAAATAGGCGTCTGGGATTAATCCTGTTTTTTCTTGAATTTTTTTGGAAAGACCCTGTTTCACAAAGGTTTCTATCATAGGAGCCGTTCTCCTGCATTGCCAGACAATTGCATTATAAACGGGTTTTCCGGTCTGCCTGTCCCAGACAATTGTCGTTTCCCTTTGGTTTGTAATTCCAATGGCCGCAATTTCATGGGGATCAATTCCGCTTTTGGCCAGTAATTCTGTGATTACACTATATTGACTGGACCAAATTTCCATAGGATCATGTTCTACCCAGCCCTCTCGGGGGTAGATTTGAGAAAATTCCCGTTGCGCAGTAGCGACAATTTGTTGGCTTGTATCAAATAATATGGCCCTGCTGGAGGTTGTCCCCTGATCAAGAGCCAGAATATAATTTGCCATAAAATAATCCTTTCTTGATATTTCTTCTAAGATAGCGTTTTTCGACAATCAGAAATATATATAAGTATACTATGGTTCCTATGGAAAAGAAAGATAAGATATTCCATGAAAAAGATTTTTCAGAAGAAATTTGTATTTTTTATTTAATTTTGTTGTCATACAAAATGTATTTTCAATTTTAGATAAGTTTCCTATATTTTTATAGAAAGCCTTTCTATATTATACAATATTCTGTCGAATTTTAGGATACGATTATAATGGTTATTTAGAAAACTTATGTTATAATAAACTTAAGATTTCTTTTTATTGGAAAGGATTTGTATATTATGGATAAAACTCCGTTTGTGCATCTTCTAAAAAGCCCATATCACCATTATATATTTGATGTGAATACAAATTCCATCGTTCGGATAAGCAAGGGATTTTATAACTACTTATTGGAAGAGCAGAAGGGCAGAAGTCCGATTGCCTCCGATGAGGTGAATTTGGAAAGAAAATCCCTAATGGAACAGGGGTATCTGAAGACAAAACATCCGGAGAAAATAGAAAATCCTGATATAGATGATATAGAGTATCTTTTTACATATCATCTACGCCAACTAGTGTTACAGGTGACACAGCAGTGCAATTTTCGATGCAGCTATTGTCCTTACACTGTGGGAGATGACTACGTTCAGAGAGGTCATAGCGCGAAACGCATGGACTGGGAAACCGCTAAAGCGGCAATTGATTTTTTTGCAGATCGTACTCGAGATGTGCCAAATCCTGCGATAAGCTTCTACGGCGGGGAACCTCTGTTGGAAAAAGATTTGATTATCCGGTGTGTAGAATACTGTAAAAAGAGGTTTGCTGGGAAAAATCTGATTTTTAGCATGACAACCAATGCCTCTCTGCTTACAGAAGAACTTGCAAGATACTTCCTGAAATCCCATTTCAAATTGATGATCAGTTTGGACGGGCCTCCGGAAATACATGATCGTAACCGTAGGATTGCATCGAATGGAGAAGGTTCTTTCCGTGCGGTTTACAACACAGTTATGGATCTGGCGGAAAAGATCCCGGGATTCCTTTCCTGCATTGATTTTAATGCGGTGGTAGACCCGCAAAATGATATGACCAAAGTAAATCGTTTTTTCTCAAAGCAATTGTCTCAGGCGAACCATATCCGTGCAGGTTTGGTAGATCCGCCTCCGGGGACGACTCTGTATTTTCCGGCAGAATACCAACAAAAACAGAAAACTCAGGAACTTTTGGCAATGTTGGCGGTGGAAGGATATGTGGATCCTCAGCAACTTCCGCTGATTGCGAAAAATGAGTATGAACAGATCAAGGACAATATCAATAAAATGACCCCGCATCTGGAATTGCCTGATCGGATGATGCATGGAGGGCCTTGTATTCCGGGATATCGTAAATTGTTTGTTACAACTACTGGGACTCTTTTGCCCTGTGAAAAATGCAGTGAGACTTCGGAAGAAATGAATATTGGAAATTTAAACGATGGATTCGATTTTGAAAACATTAAAAAACTGATGAATGGCGGAAATCGTGTGGAGCAAGACTGCAAGGATTGTTGGGCAATTGAAAACTGTGACATCTGCGGAGTAAAAGTGGATGGGATTCACGATCCGCGCGAACTGCGCAGGATTTGCCGATCATCGAGACTGAATTTTGAGCACCGGTTAAATCAAATCATTGCGTTAAGGGAAATAGAAGAAGGAGAGTTCTCAAAATGAGTATACAAAAGGCGTTGCTTTATCCGCTTGTCCGGGAAAATGTACCTTTGATACGTTTTCGGAAACTGGTAGAACAGGAACTTTCCCTTGAAATTGTAGAGGCGGTTTCCCCTCCTGCTTATCATATGGAGGGGAAAGACGCGGCTTATCTTGATGAGGGGGAAAATACAAATTTTATCCTCAGCGGAGATTTTGACAGGGCTATAGAGCACTGCGACTGTATCCTGTTGGCAAAAACAGAGGAGTGGAACTACAGCGAGTATCTGATTGAAATTGTTGATCACTTGATTACTGCATGCAAAAACCATAAAAATATCTATTGTACCCAAAAGTTGCCAGAACCTTACCATACTTTTTTCCAGGCATATGCCGAAAGGTATTCCGTGGGGTTTTCTGTTTTGGAAAATAAGATTCCCCCGTTGGATATGAACCAATTGGATCGGATTTATCCGATTCATACGCCCATTCTGGCTGTCGCCGGGATGAACGAGGATTGCGGGGAATTTGGACTCCAGCTGGGACTTCTGAAAACCCTCCGGGAGGAGGGGTATCGGGTATCTTATGTAGGACCCAATGAATATGCTGAATGGGTGGGGGGATACGCTTTCCCAAAAGCAGAGCTGGAAACGCTTTCCTATCCATTTGAGATAAAAATAAGATATCTGAATACCTGGTTGAAAAAGATAGAGGAAGAGCAATTTCCTGATATTATCTTGCTTGGGATTCCGGGAGGAACCATGCCGATTGACGAATACAATCTCAATTCCTGCGGATATTTTGCCTATTTAACCGGTTGTGCAGTCACAGTGGATTTTACAGTGTGGACAATTCCCTGTACAGAGTATCAGCCGGAATATCTGGAACAGTGTCAAAGAGAAATGGAATACCGGTACTATCTGCCGGTGGATTGTCTGTGTCTGTCCAATATCCAGATTACCCCTTCGGTCATGAGCGAAACAAAAACCACATTTGAAAAGGATGTTTTCTTTGCTGAAAGGGTTGGCAGGATTATGGACCTGTATTGGGAAAAAGGCGTCAAAATTTTGGAAGTAGAAAATTCGAAAACCTATCGGGATATTGTAAAACGATTATATGAAAAATTGGGGTAGAGGAGGAAGGAAAGATGGAAATGTCACGAAAGACGATACAGAGGTGGATTGAACAGACTTGTCAGGAGAAATTTCAAGGACCGCTGGAAAAACTGTCATCCAGCAACCTGTTCTATTTGTATCATGAGATAGAAAGGGCATATGGTATCCGTATTCCGATAGAACAGATAGAAGAAGGCGTATTGGACAGATCGGAAAAGGCGGCGGAGTATTTATATCATCAGATGAAATAGCAGTGTTTTACATAGTAGTATGAATATGATCCGCTTTTAATTTATTTGTTTTTTGGCGGGGAATCCTTGATAAATAAGAAAGAGGTATCGATATGAAAAAATTGCGGAAATTGAATAGTAATACAAATAATACACTTCATATGAGTGCAATATGTGGATGCAATAATCCGGCATCCTGTAGTTGTGGTATGACACCGATGGATAATTATGTTGATGACTTCAATGATGCTGCATCTGTAAGAAATCAAGTGAGTCAAGGTAAGTAGTTCTATAATATAGCTTATTGATCTATATCAAGGATTCCCTGCTAATACTAATACTAAAATTGGAAGGTGAGCCTATGAAAAAGAAAATCATCTGTCTTATGACGTCCGTCATCCTTTGCCTGAGCCTACTCACCGGGTGCCAGTTGGGTTCGCGGACAACCGCTCCGGAAGAGGAAGGGCCGGTTACCGTCTATGCTGTGGATATGAGTTTGCCAGAAAATGTGGAAAACTTACGTGAACAAAGGGACTATGAATTGACCGAATATGCATTTATAGAGGACTATAATAACAGTGTGGACGGCAGCCGTCAAATAGAAGTACAATTGTTTGCAGATGCAGAGACGATGAACCGGCAGATCTCCACGGAAGTGTTGTCCGGAGGCGGACCGGATCTGTTTTTGTTCCGGGACAGTACGCTTCCACACTTCCAGAAGTATGCCGGCCAGGGAGTGTTTGCAGATCTGGATGAATATTTGCAGGGAAGCGGGTATGAGGAGAGCCAGTTCCAGCAGACGGTGTATGATTATGGAAAGGTGAATGGAAAACAGAAATTTGTACCATTGGAATATGGGATACCAGTGTGTATTACGTTACAGTCGCTGGCAGAGGAATATGGGCTGGAAGAGATAGGAGAGCAGTTAAATTATCAGAACTACTATGAGTTGTTGAGTAAGACGAATACGATGGG
>CALDJI010000250.1 GCA_937901805.1 uncultured Clostridia bacterium
CTGGGATTTTACAGCGGTCCGGCATCCGGCGGGATGGGCGGGGGTGCAGATAAATCCCCTGACTTTTGGCGTAACGACCATAGTGTGTATCTCCTTTCCGATAATAGTGGTATTTTACCATGAATCCCGGAAAGTTACAACGCAAACAGGAAAAACGGAAAAGTAGGATGACAACCGTTAATTCAATAGAAATGGTTTTTTATTTTTATATAATTTATATATTATTTTTCAATATATAAATTGATATATTGGGTATAATATGATACAATTTATATAAATAGATGGAAGGAATGAGTATCATGTGGAGATTAGGAGAAAAGCATTTTAAAAAATGATCTGCTGAATTTTGTATCGGTTGTCATCCGTTGAGTCATTGGAATAGCAGAGAAGAAGGTGTGCATATGAAAAGAGCAACCCGGCATTTTTCCCTGTTTCTGGCAGCCATGATGATGTTTGTTTTTACAGGCTGCGCGCCCAAGGAGCCGGATCCTCCTGTCAGCAGTCCGGCGCCTTTGGAAAATTCCTCCGCCGCGCCGGAGAGCCCGGACAGTTCCTCTCAGCCGGAAAAGGGGGATAAAGTCCTTTCTCTGCAGGAAGCGGGGTACCAGATCGTGATTCCGGAGCAAGTCAACGAGGTGATCAGTAAGCACCCGGATCCGGATTTTGAGGGGATTACCAACCAGGAGGTAGTTTATCTCTCTGCGAACCGGGCGGATTCGGTGCAGACGGATCGGTTTTCCTTTGCGGATTCCTATACGGCGTTCAACCCCAGGTGTGAAGGGGGCGGCGCAGAGGATCTCTGTCCGATGCGCATGCTCCAGGCAGTGCCCAAGAAATTGTGGGAAGATCCCGCATTCGAGCTGAAAATTTCCGGAAAGAATTATACACCGGCAGAGTTAAAGGGATGGATCCTTGTGGAGGACGAGGAGTATGTGATTCTCAATGTCACCGAACTCGCCTATGGGACGCCCTATCCGGAAGCATTGGAGGCGTATTTTGAAAAGCATGGAAACGCCAAGTTCTGTCAGGATTGGATGCTCGAATGGGACGCCTATTTTGAGGAACATCTTGCTGATTTGATTCAAAAAGAATAACGGAAAATAAAACGCGCCCCCGAGAGAACCGTTCTCCCGGGGGCGCTGCGATCTTTCCCGACAGTTATTTTCCAAAAATGGAGACTATCTGTTTCATATTTTCTGT
>CALDJI010000251.1 GCA_937901805.1 uncultured Clostridia bacterium
TTTTTTCATCAAAATTGTAGCTCATGCAAGGGTAAAAAATGGCAGGGACGCCCTGGTCAATCAACCGGCGGATATGGCCGTGCACCAGCTTTGCCGGATAGCAGACCGTATCTGAGGGAATGGTGTTCTGCCCCAGCATGTACAGCGCCTTGGAGGAACGCCCGGAGACGATGACTTCAAACCCGAGCGAGGTGAAAAAGGCATGCCAGAACGGGAGGTTTTCATACATGTTCAGGGCAAAGGGCAGACCAATCTGTCCTCTGGGTCCAGGGTGGCGGTCGTTTGCAATTTCTGTCAGACGATTGTATTTGTATTCAATCATGTCCGGCAGATGAGTGGTCTGCGCAGTCCCGGTGACCGGGCGCTCGCAGCGGTTGCCGGCAATAAAACGGCTGCCGTCGGAGAAGGTATTGACGGTCAGGCTGCAGTGATTGGTGCAGCCGTTGCAGGTGACAGCCTTGGAAGCGTGCGTAAAGCTGGAAAGCGCCTGCTTGTCGAGCAGCGTACTCTTGCCAGTGGTATGTGTTTTAGCGTAGAGAGCCGCGCCAAAAGCGCCCATCAGCCCGGCAATCTGCGGACGGATGACGTTTCTCCCCAGTTCTTTTTCAAAACAGCGGAGCACTGCGTCGTTGAGGAAGGTGCCGCCCTGTACGACAATGTGCTTACCGATTTCCTCCGGGTTTTTGGCACGGATCACCTTGTACAGCGCGTTTTTGACCACGCTTGCAGCAAGCCCGGCAGAGATATCTTCTACGGTAGCGCCGTTTTTCTGCGCCTGCTTGACAGAGGAATTCATGAATACGGTGCAGCGGGAACCAAGATCCACCGGATGCTCCGCATACAGCCCAATCTTTGCGAATTCTTTGATCTCGTAGCCCAGGGATTTGGCAAAAGTCTCAATAAAAGAGCCGCACCCGGAAGAGCAGGCTTCGTTGAGCAGGATGCCGTCAATGGAGTTGTTGTAGATTTTAAAGCATTTCATGTCCTGCCCGCCGATGTCGATGATGAAATCCACATCCGGTTTAAAGTATTTTGCGGCGGTAAAATGGGCGATAGTTTCCACTAATCCAAAATCTGCATGAAATGCGTTTTTGATGAGATCCTCACCATAACCGGTCACAGCGGCGCCGGCTATGCGGACGTCCCCGGGAGCCTGTGCATAGATTTCTCTCAGCTGGCGGATGACTGCGTCAACCGGGTTGCCCAGGTTGTTGACATAATCCTGATAGAGCAGGGAACAATCCTCTCCGATCAGCACGGTTTTGGTGGTTGTGCTGCCCGCGTCAATGCCAAGGTATGCGTTTCCATGATAGGCAGAGAGATCCGCGGAGGGAACATTGGATTGATGATGCCGTGTAAGGAACTGCTGATACTCCTCCTCGCTTTCAAACAAGGGGGGCATTCCCTGCGGAACCAGCTTGATTTCAGAAACGCGTTTGAGCGTGTCCCGCAATTCTTCATAGGTATAGCACTGACGGGAGTTCTCGCAGTAAAGCGCCGCGCCCAGGGCAATATAGTACGGGGCAAGAGCGGGGAATACCGCGTGCGCGCTGTCCAGTTTCAGCGTCTCAACAAACCGCTGCTGCAATCC
>CALDJI010000252.1 GCA_937901805.1 uncultured Clostridia bacterium
CTTTTTGCACATGCGGTTCCCCGACCACATAACCGGCAAGGTCCGTATCAATCGGCGCATCCAGGACAATGGTAGCCAGATACCGGCTGTGATAGGCAGAGTCCTTCCCTGCTTCCAGCTTTGCCCGCACTCCCTTTTTAATAAAGGGATCGTCCAGATGATCGTATACCTCATCCAGAGAGCCAAATCTCTGAATCAGTGCAAGCGCCGTTTTTTCCCCGATTCCGGCAACGCCCGGAATATTGTCGGACGCGTCACCCATCAGCGCTTTCACATCAATAAGCTGTTTTGGCTTGACGCCGTATACTTCCCAGACCTTATCCTCATCATAGAGGATGGACTCTGATTTTCCAAACCGGGTGGTCGCATAGCGGACATGGACATGTTCCCGGACAAGCTGCAAACTGTCGCGGTCGCCCGTCGCAATCACACATTCGCTCCCCACTTGCTCGCAGGCGGCGGAAAGCGTCCCCAAGATATCGTCCGCTTCAAAGCCCTCGCATTCGACCAGCCGGTACCCCAAATCCCGCAGGATTTCTTTCAAAATGGGAACCTGCTGGCGCAGCTCTTCCGGCATTCCCTTTCTGGTTGCCTTATAGGTATCATCCGCCTTGTGCCGGAAAGTCGGCGCATGCAGATCAAACGCAATTGCAACGGCATCCGGCGCTACTTCTTCTTTCATTTTTAAAAGGATATTGAGAAACCCGTAAATCGCATTGGTATAGGTTCCATCTTTGGTCGTCAGCACCTTGATCCCATAAAATGCACGGTTCATAATACTGTTTCCATCAATTGCAAGCAGCCGCAAAACGCCGCGCCCCTTTCTCCCTGTATTCCTGCCGGATATACAGTTATTCCATTTTATCTTTTTATTGTATCACAATGTGAAATTTGTTAAAATAGGAAAACACAGATTTTCCCCTTTTCAAAAGGGATCTGCAAAATCACATCGTTTCTTTTTAGGATACCCCATCCATTCATGCGATACTAGAAAAGGATGATTGTTTTGAAAATAGGTACTGTCCCAATAGAGCGCAGCGCAGCGCTCGCCCCGATGGCAGGCGTCACAGATCAGGCGTTTCGCGTCATCTGCAAAGAATTCGGCGCCGCTTATATGGTCACAGAAATGGCGAGCGCCAAGGCAATGACCATGGGGGACAAAAAAACGCCCCATCTGCTGGAACTCGATCAAACGGAGCATCCGGTTGCCATCCAGCTTTTTGGAGAGGAACCGGAAGTAATGGCGCAGGCGGCAAAACTGGCTCTCTCGTATTCCCCGGATATTATTGATATCAATATGGGCTGCCCTGCTCCCAAAATCGCAACCAGCGGTTCCGGAAGCGCTTTAATGAAAACGCCGGAGCTTGCCGGAAAAATCGTCCGCGCTGTCCGGGATGCGGTCGATATCCCGGTTACCGTCAAATTCCGCAAAGGCTGGGACGATGAACATGTCAATGCCGTGGAATTTGCCAAAATTCTGGAGGCAAACGGGGCGGATGCATTGACCATCCATGGGCGTACCCGCAAACAGATGTATGCCCCGCCGGTGGACATTGAAATCATCCGGCAGGTAAAGCAAGCCGTTTCCATTCCCGTCATCGGCAACGGAGACGTGGACAGTGCCCAGGCTGCCGTACAGATGTATGAGCAGACCGGATGCGATCTGGTCATGATTGGCAGAGGCGCGCTGGGCAGACCCTGGCTGTTTACCCAGGTGCGTCAATATCTGCAAACCGGGATCATTCCTCCGGAACCGGATCTTGAAGCAAAAATGCAGATCATGCTGCGCCAGATTGACCTGACCTGCCAGCTCAAAGGGGAATATGTCGGGATGAAGGAATGCCGCAAACACGCTTCTTGGTATATGAAAGGGATGCGCGGCGCGGCAGCCTTTCGGGAAGAAAGTTCCCATCTTTCCACCTTTGAGGATGCCCGGCGCCTCGTACAGCATGTATTGGAAAAAGCTCCTCATTATGAGAATCAGGGCTAAAGAAGAGAAACCAAATATGATCGATCTGAAAAATCCGGATATTTGTCCATGCCTGGAAGAAAGTAGCCTCTGTCTATCCAATTCCCTGTTTGATAAATTTTGTCAGGAAATCAAATCGCGGTTTCAAGCTCGGGAAAAGATTGCATTCAGCAAATGCAACTGGGAATACGGCTGGGATATCAAGTTTAAGAAATTCGGAAAATCCCTCTATACCATTAACCAAGAGAACACTTCTTTTCCGCGATGATTGTGGTTGGGAAAAAAGCGGGAAGCTGTAGAGAGGATCCTTCCCAGCTGTACGGAAAAAACCGTAATCTCTACCGAAGTGGCTGATATTTGATTGAAAAGACGAGGGTGCACCTTTTCATGACATCTTCCGCCTGCTTGATATCCGGGCTCTTTCCTCCATTGGATGAGCAAATTATGAACGTTCTGTTATCATTATGTCAAAAAACTGTTTTTTCCTTGCATACATTTTCAAATAATTGCATACTGTTATATGCAAAGAGAATGATATCCGTTCTCTGTTTAGTTTGTTTTCATTTGTTGATAACCATAAAGGAAGCCGCCGGAATTGCCATCGTTCCGGCGGCTTTATATTTTTCATATCCCCTACCGCTGTTCTACCCGGTAAAAAATTTGAAAAAGTTTTGAATCCCTCTCTGAACAACAGCGCAGAAAAATGCCAGTCCAAAGAGAAAACAGGCTGTAACGCTATTTTTCATTTTGTCTGGAGGTATTCTTTTCCAGACCATAAAAACCCCGAAAGCAGTATACAAAGCCATACCGAAAATCCCCAATCCAACCGACAAATCAGCTTCTCCCCGCAGGTCATAACGATATCCTTTCCCATGCCC
>CALDJI010000253.1 GCA_937901805.1 uncultured Clostridia bacterium
TTACTGAAATCAACCCCAAATTGACCTGCTTTTCTTTAATCCCAATTCCGTTTGCTGTTTTAAGCGTTGTTTTTATCGGGAAAAAAATCCGAGTCCGCTTTTTGACAGTACAGAAAATGTTTGCCCAAATTTCCGGAAGAATCCAGGAAGATATTATGGGAATGCGTGTTATCAAAGCGTTTCATCAGGAAGATCGCACGATACAGAATTTTGTCAAAAGCAGTAATGAGATGCGGGATGCCAACGTCAAGCTTGCCTATACCTCTTCTCTGCTGAATCCCCTGATCCAGATTTTTTTCGGGATCAGTTTTATGATCAGCTTGATTTTGGGCTCGAATATGGTTATGTCGCAGGAAATTAGCGTGGGTGAACTGACTGCGTTTAACGATTACCTGATTATGATTATGGCGCCGATTATCTCACTTGGGCGTGTTATCAACTCTTTTGAAAAGGGAAGCGCGTCCATGCGCCGTTTAAACGACGTCTTTAAATTGTCCCAGATCGAGGAAAAGGAATACAAGGATTATAATCAGGAAATTTTGGGGAATATCAAGGTCAGTCATCTGACATATGCCTATGAAAATGATGCAATGAATGTTCTCAGCGATATCAGCTTTGAATTAAAACAAGGGGAGTCTCTCGGGATTGTCGGTGAAACCGGAAGCGGGAAGACTACCCTGATTGATTTACTGCTCAAGTTCCATCCGGTCCCAAGGGGGAGCATTTTTATTGACGGGGTAGATCTGTGCGATATCCCTTCCAAAGCTATCCGGGAGAGTATCGGCTATGTCCCGCAGGAGGAATTCCTGTTTAATACAACTATCGGCCAGAATATCTCTTTTTATCAGGAGGACTGCACCACGGAAACCATTGACGAAGTTTCCGAATACAGCGATTTGAAAAAAGATATGTACAAATTTTCGAATGGCTATGATACCCCGGTGGGTGAACGCGGGCATCAGTTATCCGGCGGGCAGAAAAAGCGCGTAATTATCGCAAGGGCGATTGTAAAACATCCCCGTATTTTGATTTTCGACGATGTGCTCAGTTCTGTGGATGTAAATACAGAGCAGCGGATTTTGAAAAACCTGCAAAAAACCATGCAGGGAAAGACTTCGATTATTATCTCTCAGAGAATTTCCGCACTTCGCAACGCCGATAAAATCATCTATCTTCAGGATGGAAAGATTATAGAATACGGTACCCATGAGCAGCTGATGGAGCAGAATGGGAAATATGCGCATATGTATCTCCAGCAGAGTAAGAATGCAGATGCGGATGCAGATGTGCCGGATCTGCTGTAGGGAAGGGGGAGAATTGGAATGAAATCAAGAGAAAAAAATAAACACAGTCTCTTAAAATTGGCTAAATACCTTTTGCCCTACAAATGGTTAATCGGTTTGTGTATGATTCTGATTATTGTAATCAATGCGGCAGAAATTCTGAAGCCATATGTCATGAAAATCATCATTGATGATTTTTTAACCCACAATATCGAGCAACATGGCTTATATTCAGTCACTGGTATGGGAACCCTGTACTTTATCGTCATTTTTATTGGTTCTGTCTGTACGCTTTTACAGGCAAGAATTATCAACAAAATTGGTCAGAAAATCTTAAATGTCCTGCGCATCAACGTCTTTTCAAAAATCAGCCGGATGTCGCTGTCCGCATTTGACCGCTACAGCAGCGGCCGTCTGCTGACCAGGGCGACCAATGATATCGAAGCGCTCAATGAATTTTATACCGAAATTATGGTAAACCTGTTTAAAGACGTTATTTTACTGGTTGGGATCATCTTTACCATGCTGCAAATGGATTTTAAACTCGCTTTAGTGGGTTTTTCGACGATTCCGGTAATTGTGTTGATCACCTTTACGATCCGCGGAGCTTTGCGGCGCAATTTTAAGAAAATGAAACGCCTGATTGGGCGTATCAATGGATTTTTTTCGGAAAATATTGATGGGATGAAAACTGTACAGGCATTCAACCGGGAGAAGAATAAGCTTGGTGAGTTCAAAACCCTGAATAAAGAGTATTATGACAGCACGCTGTTCCAAATCAAAATGAACAGCCTGCTACGTCCGCTGATGGAAGTTGTCAACTCCCTGACGATTGCTCTGTTGGTGGTCTATGGTTATCATGGGATTTCGGGCGGCGTTCTGGAATTGGGAGTGGTATATGCGTTTACCACCTATATTAAAAAATTCTTTGAACCGATTAACGACTTGGCGGAACAGTACAATACCATTCAGTCAGCGGCAATCTCTGCCGATCGTATTTTTGAAATCCTCGATGACCATGACGCGCAGGAAGATATCCATGAAAACAGCCGCGCGGAAAAGGTGCTTGGAAAGGTGGAATTCCGCCACGTCTGGTTTGCCTATGAAGGAGAAAACTGGATATTAAAAGACGTCAGTTTTACCATTGAACGCGGGCAGAAAGTCGCCTTTATCGGACCGACCGGCGCAGGCAAAACAACCATCATCAATTTGATTTCTGGATTTTATCCGATTCAAAAGGGGGATATCCTCATTGACGGCGTTTCCATCCGCGACTGGAATCTCGGCGCGCTGAGGGAAGAAGTCTGTGTGGTTTTGCAGGACGTCTTCTTATTCTCCGGCACTATCGCTGAAAACATTGCCCTTCAGTCCGATATCTCAGAAGAAAAAATCCACGAGGCAGTTACCCTGTCGGCGGCGGATGGGTTTATCGCAAAGCATCCGGATGGCTTGGATGCCCAGGTCTCAGAACGGGGGAGCACCTTTTCCGCAGGCGAACGGCAGCTGCTCTCTTTTGCAAGGGCAATTTCCCACGATCCGGCTGTGCTGGTGCTGGATGAGGCGACGGCAAATATTGATTCCAACACGGAGCAGATTATTCAGAAATCCATCAAACAAATTTCCAAAGGGCGAACGGCAATTTTTATTGCGCACCGCCTCTCTACTATCCGGGATTGCGATTGTATTTACGTCCTCAGCGGCGGAACAATTGTGGAGCAGGGAAATCATGAACAGTTGATGGCGCTTGGCGGTATCTACAGCGAGTGGAGCGGTAAGGTCAGCAAACAGCAGGAGACTGTGCAGCAATAGGCAGAAAGATGTCCTTTGATGGAAATGAAGAAAAAAGAA
>CALDJI010000254.1 GCA_937901805.1 uncultured Clostridia bacterium
TTTATGCAGGGTTTCAGCTGTTTTACAAAACCGTTTTCGGTGCAATCTTTTGCACGGCCCGGGGCTGTTCAACGGACAGCCCCTCCATGAGCCAGCGGTACTGCTGTGGCGTGAGTTTCCGGACTTCATCAGGTATCCTTGGCCAATGCAGCCTTCCTTTTTCAAAGCGTTTGTAGAGGAGCAGGAAACCGTCACCCTGCCAGAGCAGGGTCTTGAACCGGTCCCGGCGACGGCCGCAAAACAGGAAAAGCGAAGGCTGGAATGGATCCATCTGGAACTGCTGGACGATGATGGCACTGAGCCCGTCAATGGATTTACGCATGTCCGTATAGCCACAGGCGATGAAGACATGTTCTGCTGAAATATGCAAATCCATCAAGCATTCACCTTCTGCAGTAGCTACAGCGTCTTTTGCAACAGCCTTTCAGAAGTATGCTCCGTCACTTCCAGGGAAAACATACCGTACTGCACGATGAGGGAATCCTGGACGGGAATCGCCGCTGAAAGCGGAACCAGTGTGGAAACTGCCTCCTTTTTAGTTTCCGGCGCCTGTGCCGGTGCGAAACGAATACGAAGTTTATGTTGCCAGTAGTAATACTGCTTGATAGGAATATCCTGCTGCGCACAGAACTCCTTCACCGTTAAGCCACTCTGCTGGCGCTGCGCGATGATCTGCATCCAGTGTTTCATCCTTATTTCGCGTGTAATTTTTTGAGTATCCAAAAACATCCTCCTTACTGAATAGGATAAATTAGAGTTTTTAGACAAAATGGGAAAAACTCTAATTTGTCTAATTCATCCTGTTTGATGAGCCTATTGTCTCACAAACAGCCAGGAGATTAAACCCACCGATTTATTTTCCGCTTACGTATGCTTTCCATCTATCAGCTTTTGCTTGTTTTTCTTTTTACAAGAGAACATTCCATTATCTAACCATTACCCCCTGGCATATGTCTGTGTATAAAGGCCTTCACGAAAATATATCCTTTTGCCATAAAAGTAAGCGGTTCCATTTTTTCGCTAAAGAAATTCTTACTCTACGATTTCCCTCTCTCTCTAGAGAGGGGGACCATCTGACAAGCAGATGGAGGAAAGTAGAATCCTCTATGTTTGGATGAAGGAATAACAGAAATATGTTGTCATTAATCACTCGAAAATGGAGCTACTATTTTTGCAATCCACAATTTTTAGTTATACAAAGCAAATTCCTATATTAGGACATGATGGATTCTACGTTTCCCTTTCTCTCCAGAACGGGAAATGTTTGGCAAGCTTTCCTTTTATTGGCTTTGGCATTCTTGCCTTTTTATAAAAATTCTATTCGCAGAATCAACATTCGCATAGACAGCAAACGTAGTTTGCGGCCTTACGGTTCACCTCATAGCAGACTAGCTTCATTTCGCATGCTTTCCATTGGCGAAGCTTTGGCTCTTCTTTTATATATGCAACAAAAGAGACCTCGTTGAGGTCTCTTTTTATCCTTGTGCAGATGAGTGGAGCCAATCTGCCCCTCATTCTTCAATTCTATCTTTTCTATACTCCCTCATATCTTCCAGATGAAGGTTCTCGAGTTTTTCGTAGCTTTTGGTCTTTTCTATGATAGCTTTCATAAGAATATCGAGCCGGCTGCCTTCTCTGTAATCGGCTTCTGCAAAGTAGCGAATTCTCTGATCCTTTACTAAATCGTATACCTGTTCCTTTTGCCCATTTTCATAAATACCAATGGAGTGACCACCCATACTGTTTACCAGTTTCATACAGGGAATATCCGTACGGCTATCCCCCATATAAACTATGTTCCGGAAAGGAACTCTCACTTCCCCCTCCCCATAATGCCTGTTCACTTCCATGCTGTTTACATCCAGAATGTCCTTTTCAATGCGGAAGAGGAACTGCGTTTTGTTGGTATAATTGATGACCTGTGCAGGCCACTTTGGCTCTCCACGACTGTTGTAATAATATGAACTCGCAAATACAGCCCGGAAATGTTTGCGAATGGACGTCCCATCTATCATTTCCCGAAGACCGGATGACAGAATATAATGTTCCACCGTTATCCCGTGCAGACGCCCATATGCATTAATGCGATCAAACCATCCCTCTACCCCAGGGTAGAGATGGACAGATGCTCCAT
The DNA here is from genome assembly GCA_937901805.1 of uncultured Clostridia bacterium. Lineage (GTDB taxonomy): Bacteria > Bacillota > Clostridia > Oscillospirales > Ruminococcaceae > Pseudoruminococcus_B. Next base: position 2,135 of record CALDJI010000254.1, read on the forward strand.
AGGCAGCCAGATTCTCCCGGTTCAGAACAATCTTTCCCCGCGCCAGATCCAACATCTTATACATATAGGCAGAATTACTGTCCATATTATTATCTTTAGCAAAATCATTGGACTTCCGCCAGAATTCAGCTACATCGGCCCCAACTGAGGAAATATATCCATCCTGCATATTCTGAGGCGACAGTGTATAGTCAAAATCATAACATATAGCCAGTATAGGCTGTTTATCCTTCCAATCCCTCATAAGTCGCTCCTTCCTCCCCTGATATGTCAAACGTGATTTACTATATTGTATCAAATCTATACATGCTTTTTTGGAGTGCCCTTAAAGAAACAAAAGGACAAAACAGCTATTAAACCGTTTCGTCCTTTTATCTATAGGAATATCTAATTCCTTGCTTGTATATTCTTTCACTTTCTGCTAGTCTGATAAGAAATAAATTCTATTTCTATGTATTTTTTTGCAGAGAGTGACAATGAAAACACTGAAAAAATCCCTGGCTATGGCTTCCCTTCTGATTTGTATGACCAGTTCTGCTTTCGCCTATGTCGGAAACTCTAACAGTTTCAAATTTCACACAGAAGGCTGTCGTTTCGAACGAAAAATCCGCAATGATCATAGAGTGTACTTCAAAACAAAGAAAGAGGCTCTTCATGCCGGGTATGTGCCATGCAAAGTATGCAGACCTTGAACAAATTTCATCAGCTTTAGTAAAATTATTCCCCAATAGATATCCTTACTAGATATCTATTGGGGGTCCTGTTATTAACAACCCAATATATTTAGGAAGTCCACAATGGTATTCCCGCAGATTGTGAGACCTGCTTTGCGTCTTTATCTTTTACTACAAAAGCAACACTAAAGCGAGCTCTAGTTACCGCTACATAAGATTTTGCCCTTGTCTGTGGTTTTAATTCCTTATTTTGATTTTTAATCCATTGTATCAATGGATTTGTCGGATATATTAAAACTCTGTCAAACCCCAGCCCTTTTGATTTCATAAAATTATAGACAGTCAACTGGCTGCTCGAGTCAAAATCAACCATTGTTTTCTTACTATCTCTTAAAATAGCAGGATGATAAGTGTCATAATACTGTCTCACTTGAGATTTTTTTACAATAAAAATTCCGTCAT
>CALDJI010000255.1 GCA_937901805.1 uncultured Clostridia bacterium
ACATTTCCTGTGAAGGCGCTTTTCTCAGTGAAGACAAAACCATAGCAGATTCCGATACTTTGCCGGATACCACAGTATTTTCCTGCGGCGGGCTGCGTTTTTGCATCCTCTCTTCCAGCGCCGCTTCCCTTCCTGCCAGAATGGGGGGGATTTCCCGCCTTGGCTGCGATCTAATCCTGGTTCCGGCCTGCGATCCGGTATCTGTCGGTTCTATCCGCACCTCCCGCGAGATTGCCAAAGCTGTAAGCGCTTCCACCGGATGCGCAGTAATGCTTGTAAACGGCGGGATCAACGAAGGCAGCGCCCCTTATATTTACCAAGGATATCTCTGTCTCTGTGAGGACGGCGAGGAAGTCGCTTTTGAGCAGTCTTCTTTCGAGGGCATTGACTGCACCTATGATCTGGACACGGATATCATCCATGCACAGAGAAAACTTCACGGTTCCCTGTACGGGGGAGCCGCCCGGGTAACGCCGGCATTCTTTTCCTTCCCTGCACTGGGCGAGCGCCGGGAACTCAAACGCAGGGTGTGCCAGAACCCATTTCTTCCAAAAGATCCCGCACAGGTAACCGGTTACTGTGAAGAGATCTTTTCTCTCCAGTCGGATTCCCTGGCACTGCGCATGAAACATATTGGCTGCCGTCAACTGGTCCTGGGGATTTCCGGAGGGCTCGATTCCACACTTGCCCTGCTTGTCAGTGTGGATGCCTGCGACAAACTGGGCATTCCCCGCGAAAATATCACCGCAGTTACCATGCCGGGATTCGGAACCACGGACCGCACCTATTTCAACGCCCTCCATTTGATTGATGAACTCGGCTGTGTCAGCCGGGATATCTCCATCCGTGCGGCGGTTACCCAGCATTTTGAAGATATCTCCCAGGATCCTGCCAACAAGGACGTCACCTATGAAAATGCCCAGGCCAGGGAACGCGCCCAGATCCTGCTGGATATTGCCAACCAGGTCGGGGGGCTGGTTGTCGGTACCGGAGATCTCTCGGAAGAAGCACTTGGATGGTGTACATTTGCAGGCGACCATATCTCCAATTTCAACGTCAATACGGATATTCCTAAAACGCTCCTGCGGATCATTGTCGGAAAAGTAGCCGATAAACTGGAATTTTCCAATGTACGGGATATTTTGCTGGACATTTTGGATACTCCGGTCAGCCCGGAGCTCCTTCCCCCTGATGACAGCGGGAAAATACAGCAGAAAACAGAGGTCATTCTCGGTTCCTATGAATTGCATGATTTCTTTATCTACTATTTTATCCGGTACCGACTGGCTCCCTCCAAGGTGTTCGAATACGCCTGCACCGCTTTTGAAGGGGTTATGGAACCGGATTATATCCGTGAAAAATTAACCCTTTTCCTCAAGCGTTTCATCACAAACCAGTTTAAACGCAGCTGTGCCCCGGACAGCGCCGCTATCGGTCCGGTATCATTGACTGGCGGGGACTTTACATTCCCCTCCGATCTCTCTCCGGCAATGCTTCTCAAGGAACTCAACGATTATTTTGTACAATGACTTAGCAATGATTTTTTTTGATAAAGGAGAATTTTTTCATGAAAGCAGTGATCAGTGTCATTGGAAAAGACCACGTCGGGATTCTCAGTAAAGTCTGCGGGATCTGTGCAGAGCACAATGTCAACGTTGTGGAAGTCACCCAGTCTATTTTGGAAGATCTGTTTACCATGATTATGGTGGTGGATATTTCCGATATGACGTGCAAGCTGTCCGAGTTAGCTGATAAAATGATGGAACTGGGTCAATCTCTGGATTTGTCCGTCCATGTCATGCACGAGGATATCTTCCGTTCCATGCACCGCATTTAACAAGGAGGAACCCTCATGTTTCAAAAACACGAAATTCTAGAAACCATCCAGATGATTACGGAGGAACATCTCGATATCCGCACCATTACAATGGGGATCTCTCTTCTGGACTGCTGTGATCCGGACATTGACAGAGCCTGTGAAAAAGTCTATCGGAAGATTACGACTAAAGCCAAAGATCTGGTGAAAACAGGAGAAGATATTGAAAAAGAGTATGGAATCCCCATCATTAACAAACGGATTTCCGTCACCCCCATCGCCATGATCCTGGCCGCCTGTGAAAACAAGGACGCTGTCCGTTTTGCAAAAACACTGGATCGCGCCGCACAGGCTGTCGGCGTAAACTTTATCGGCGGATACAGCGCTCTGGTACAAAAGGGGTTTGCAGCCGGGGATCAGGAGCTGATCGCATCCATCCCGGAGGCGCTCGCGCAAACGGAACGGGTGTGTTCTTCCGTCAACATTGGTTCCACAAAGACGGGGATCAATATGGATGCCGTCCGAATTATGGGCCAGACCGTCAAGCGCAGCGCGGAGCTGACCGCCGAGCGCAGCTGTATCGGCAGTGCAAAACTGGTTGTCTTTTGCAACGCCCCGGAGGATAACCCCTTTATGGCGGGGGCTTTCCATGGCCCCGGGGAACCGGACTGTGTGATCAATGTTGGGGTTTCCGGCCCGGGCGTTGTCCGCGCTGCAGTGTCAAAAGCAAAAGGCGCATCTATCTCAGAAATTGCAGATATTATCAAACGTACAGCCTTTAAAATCACCCGTATGGGACAATTGGTTGGAACCGAGGCGTCCAGACGGCTGGGCGTCCCCTTTGGAATTGTCGATCTCTCCCTTGCCCCAACCCCCGCAGTCGGAGACTCCGTCGCCCATATTCTTGAGGAAATGGGCTTGGAAACCTGTGGAGGCCCTGGTACAACCGCTGCTCTCGCCCTGCTCAATGACGCTGTGAAAAAAGGCGGCGTCATGGCGTCTTCCCGGGTCGGCGGCCTGTCCGGGGCATTTATCCCTGTCAGCGAGGACGCCGGTATGATTGCGGCGGCAGAACGCGGTGTGCTTCATCTGGAAAAACTAGAGGCCATGACTGCTGTCTGTTCTGTCGCGCTCGATATGATTATTGTTCCAGGCGACGTCACTCCGGAAATTATTTCCGGCATTATTGCCGACGAAGCGGCGATTGGCATGGTCAATTCCAAAACGACAGCAGTCCGCCTGATTCCCGCCATTGGCAAACAGGTAGGCGATACATTGGAGTTCGGCGGCCTGCTTGGATATGGGCCGGTGATGCCGGTAAACACGGCTTCCCCTGCAGAGTTTATTGCCCGCGGCGGCACCATTCCAGCGCCGCTGCAAAGCCTAAAAAACTAGTTGATTTTTTTAAAAAAACTGCGGCATTTTTCTGCCGCAGTTTTTTTGTCATCTGAGCAACGTAAATGGCTTTTAAGAAAAGATCAATCCTGCAGCCTTTCTTTCCGGCTCAGATAGTCCTCCATAGTGATCACATATACGCGGGAATCTTTCACCCGATTTTTATGGATGATTTTTTTATCCGCTTCAAAACGCATCCCCGCTTTTTCCATCACTCTGCCGGAAGCCGGATTTTCCCATAAGTATTCTGCGCCGATTCTTGTAAAACGGAGAACTTCAAAGCCATATTGCAGCACTGCTTTCAGCGCTTCTGTTGCATATCCCTGCCCCCAATAAGCGCGCGCCACACAGTAGCCGATATCAGCAGTACGCCCAAGCTGACCGATATCATGAAAGTCAATCGAGCCGATGATACAGTTCGTTCCTTTTAAAACGATAGCCCAGTTATAAAATTCTCCTTGCCGGTATAGCTGCTCCCAGGCACGGATCACGCGCTTGGTTACCTGGACGTTTTTATGCGCTTCCCAATTGACAGTGCTTGCAACCACCTCATCGCTCATCCACCGTTCGTAGATCTGCTAGGCGTCCCGATGGGTAAACCGCCTTAGAACCAGGCGTTGTGTCTCGATCACCCTGTGCCGTTCACGGAAAGCCATCATAAAGAAGTACCCCACTTTCTTCCATATGCCTGACGCCGATGCTGTTAACTGGTTTTTCCCCAACATATCTTTCACCTATATATTTCTTTTCTGTAGAATCTTCAAAAGAAGTGCTATTTTTTCCATATTAAATATGCTATTATCATTATGTTAAGAAAAAAGCCCGCTGGCGTTTTTCCTGATTGTTATTTTATCATACTGAATGGGAAAGAACAACGGAAAAGTGTCGTTTTTGGTTTGTAAATCATTGAAAAAAGAAAGGATTTTCTTATGCAAAAACAGCATTCGGTTCCTTCCGCACTTCCGCAGCAACTCGCATCTCTGTTGGATGGAGAATGCAATTGTATTGCCAATCTTGCAAATGCAAGCGCCCTGCTCTATGAGCGGATAGATGACATCAACTGGGCGGGGTTTTACCTTTTGCAGGAAGGGGAATTGATTTTAGGCCCGTTTCAGGGAAAAGTGGCGTGTGTCCATATCAAACTTGGAAAAGGGGTTTGCGGAACGGCGGCATTGGAAGATCAGACCCTGATTGTAGATAACGTCCACGAATTTTCCGGTCATATTGCCTGCGACAGCGCTTCCAATTCCGAAATTGTAATCCCCTTGCATGCAGCTGGAAAAGTAGTGGGCGTATTGGATATTGACAGCCCATCCTTTTCCCGTTTTTCCGCGGATGATCGGGAAATTTTAGAGCAAGCCGCGCACCGAATCGAAGCGTCCTGCGATCTTTCTGTATTTGACAGTG
>CALDJI010000256.1 GCA_937901805.1 uncultured Clostridia bacterium
TCCATGTGCACCTAATTCAATTTTTAATGTGTCCAGAATCCTGGGTACATATCAGGGCAGGGCCGCGCTTTTCTCCTCGGGTTATCTTCCGTTGAGCCATGTCAGGAAAGCGGGACGTTTCGCTTCAATCCAGTGATTGGAGAGGAGGAACTGTTCGCCTTCCTGATTCAGAATGAGATCATAATAGCGGGAATACCCATTGATTTTCTTCTGTTCAGACAGCGGTCTGCGGGGATCATAACGTTTTAATACCGGGAATGTCTGGTGCAGTACCCGGCGGCAGTATTCCTGATCGCAGAGCTGGTGAATTTCATTTTGGGAAAGAATGTGATCTGCAAACAGCCTCCGCATAGTGCGCCGGATAAATGGGCCGATTTTCTCTCCGGGAATTCCCGTGGGACGTCTTTCATTCTGATGTGAATCACCTCTTGAAATAAGTGATTCATATTCTTCCACTGGCAGCAGGACAAATTTGGGTAGATTCTCCTGAAAGACAATTAGCGGGGAATTTTCCCTTAACTGCTCGAGAACCGGGCTGGGATCTCCACCAAGATCATTCCAGGATATGATCTGTTCACTGTGAATTATCATAAAATCAACTCCTTCCATAAAGTGATTCATCAATGAATCTATTATAAATACAACTTGTGAATTTGTCAACTCTTAAAATGACATATTTGATTTATAAAAATTATATAAAATAATATAATTAAGTAAAGAAATAATATTTGATTATTCTATAAATATTTGGTAAAATAGTGTTATAAAGGAGGAGATTCCCATGAGAAGGAAATGCGGGAACAGAAGATTACTGTGAAAGGGAAAGAGGAGGACATATGAAAAAAAGTAACTTTATAAAGTTTAGCAGTGTGTTTGTTACAATCATTGTCCTATTTACTTGCAGCCAGTTTCAGTCGTTGGCAGTGTCCATGGACAATGGTGGATTGCAGCCCCCGGTCTTGCAGAAGGTAACGAGGGAATACTGGGATTCTAATCAACCGGTAGAGACGGTATTGCAGGAAGTGGAACAGCCATTGGAAAATATTTCAGATAAACAGTCCAGACAGGTTCTTACTCAATTGGAGACAGATGTTTCCCATATTGAAAAAATGGAACTTGTAGAAGACCAAGTGATTGGTCGGACATCATACCGGGTAGAGTTTTCCAATGCGGAAGTGCAGTTTGACGAGGATGGAAATCTGATTGATTATATCAATTATCAGGATATTCCAAATCCGGAATCTTCAGAAAAATTAGTACATACACAGCAGGGGCATTCCGATGTATATATGCTGACCATGAGAAACCAGATGGATCCTGTCATAGAAGAACTGGAGCAGATGCTGCAATTACAGGATTACCTTTTGGTGGAATGTAATACGACAGTACATGAAAGCGTATGGACTTTGGTTTGGTACAGGGATCTGGGGGATGGTCTGCTCAATCCCTATGACATGGTCAATGCCTTTGTGGATTCAAAAGACGGATCTCTGATGACGTTTGGTAGCAACCAGATACAGCCGAATGCCACAGAACCTCTGGTCACAAAAGAACAGGCTCTGGATTTTGCGCAGCCAGTACTCTCCCTGTTTGAGCAGCCGGAGACCCTTACAACAGATCTTACCTATTTTCGGCCCAATTTCTATTGGGAAGAAAATGGACCTCTCTATAAAGAAGCGGATTTTATCCGTTTGGCCTGGAAACTTGAAATCGGGACCGCGGCTGTTGTTTATATAGACGCCCTCACTGGGGAAATCCTCGGAGGAGGAGAGATACAGGGGCCTTCTGCGCGCGCAATGTGTGCGGAAACAGGATTTGAAAGTTCTCAAAGTAGAATTGAGTGGGCAGCTAATGCGTTCCGTAGACTAGGATATGAGCAGCCCTACGGGTTCCAGCCAGTGAACCAGCCTCTTGTGGAGGATGACATTCGCTGGGTTTTGGAATATAATGGAAGTGTAGGACTGTATTTAGCCTGTCATGGAAAACAAATATTTGGTTATTTAGATAAACCTGGTGTTCCTTACGATGCAACATGGACAGTTCGGGCAGATAGTGTGGATGAAATTTTCCATCTTGTATTTCTAGATGCCTGTCTTTCATCTAATCAAGCTTGTGTGCGTTCTTGGCTCAATGCGTTCCATATTGGAGGGATTGATTCGGATACAGCATTTGTAGGATGGAATATTAGTGTTCAAACAGGTATTGCTGCAGCGTTTTGTCAAAGATTTTGGCCAAGGGTAGGAAATTATACGGTATACGACAGCGTGATCCTTGCTTTAAAGGAAACACAGGCAATCCACGGGGTTGGCTGCAATCCCGGCTTTGAAGGCGATCCCTATTACTATGGGACGGCATGGCTGTAAATGAGGTGAACCATAATGAAAAAATTTTTTCTATCGATTCTCATTACCCTGCTTGCAATGTCCGTCATCGGCTGTACACCTTCCCCGTCCCCCGGTGTTCCGGAATCCTCCAGCAGCGCGCCGTCTGAAGAAAGCAGTGAAATGGAAAACCCTTCCGTTTCTGAGGAAAAATTCCTTGAAACATTGGATCTGTCGGATTGGTCGCAGCTTCCTCATCCGGATAAAATCGTATATTTTTACGATAGTGGGCGTTCCATAGAGTTTACTGGGGCTATGGAGGAATACAAACAGATATTTGCGTTAAACCAACGGCGTTTTACCGAAAAATTTGATTTGGATTTTGATTTTTTGCAGACCTCTGTGGAGATTGAGGAATATAAAAAACATGCTGACCTTTTGGAATATCAATATGAAGAATACAACTCGGTATACTTTAGTTTGAACTCTCCAGTCAAGGATGGAGATACAAACTGGATATCCACACTGACAAAGATTGGAAAATATAGCCGCGCACAAAGACTGTATGGACCTCTCGTGGAACCCACAGAACTGGTAGAGTACCTGGAAAGCGTGATATAGTAGCAGACAGGAAGATTTAAAAATTCTTAGAGATTTTAGGAAATCAGAGGGATTTATATGAAAAAATTTTTTCTATCGATTTTCATTACCCTGCTTGCAATGTCCGTCGTCGGCTGTACATCTTCCTCATCCCCCGGTATTTCGGAATCCTCCAGCAGCGCGCCGTCTGAAGAAAGCAGCAGTGCAGAGATTGAAGAAGGGACTGTGGATGCTTGGGTGCGAGATACCTGGCTCAACGAAATGAGATATGTAATCGATGTAGACAATCCGGAATCCTATCCCTGGCCGGATGAAATTATTTATTACCATGATGGAAAGCGGACGGTCTTTCCAAAGGGGAACGATGTGTCAAATGTCCCAGAGGAATACGAGAAAATTTTTCAGTTAAACCAGGCGCGCCTGCAAGGGGAAAATGTACATGGCGTTGTTCAGTGGATACCCTTGGATCATACATGGCGCTATTTGATGACGGAAGGAAAACTACTGGAGTATAAAAGCAGAGACTCCTATTCCCTGTTTTTCAGTTTGACAACTCTTCCATATGATGATGGGGAAAATTTTTATTTTGTAACGACACAAAACGGCAGCACTTTCCCGACATATAAAGTGGAGGGAGGAGAACCTACAGAACTGGTAGAGTACCTGGAAAGCCTGACAGAATAGAAAATAATGCCCGGAGAGAAACTCTCTCCGGGCATTGTTGTTTGAATAAGGATTAGTCCTCGCGGTATTTTTTTGCTTCGCTTGCGTACAGGTTGTTCCCTTCGCAGTCAATGGCGACGAAGCAGGGGAAATCCTCTACTTCCAGGCGGCGGATTGCCTCGGTTCCCAAATCATCGTAGCAGAGGACTTCTGCTTTTTTGATGGAATGGGCGAGCAGGGCGGCAGCCCCGCCGATAGCGGCAAAGTAGACAGCTTTGTTTTTCACCAGGCTGTCGATGACCTCTTGGTTGCGGATTCCCTTCCCGATGATGCCTTTGAGCCCCAGATCCAGCAGTTCCGGGGTGAACTGATCCATCCGGTAGCTGGAAGTAGGACCTGCCGGGCCAATGGCATGCCCTTCTTTTGCAGGAGCGGGCCCGACATAATAGATGGTTTCCCCTTTGATGTCAATCGGAAGCTCTTTGCCCTGGGCAAGGAGTTCATGCAGGCGCTTGTGCGCCGCATCCCTTCCGGTGATCATGGGGCCGGTCAAAAGAACGCTGTCTCCAGCCCGCAAATTTAAAATATCTTCCTCTTTGAGCGGAAGCGTTAATCTCTTTGTCATGTTTGCTCCCCCTTACAGTGTTACATGTCCATGGCGGGCAGCATGGCAGCAGATGTTGACTGCGACCGGCATACCCGCAATATGGGTTGGATAAACTTCAATGTTCAGGCCAAGCGCCGTTGTACTTCCGCCAAGTCCTCCAGGCCCGAACCCCATCTTGTTGACCTCTTCCAGGAGTTCTTTTTCCAGAGCGGCATACCGCTCATCCGGATTATGCTCATCCACGGCACGCAGGGTGGCTTTCTTTGCAAGAATTGCGCACTCCTCAAAGGTGCCGCCGATTCCAACGCCGATTACCATCGGGGGACAGGGAGTAGGGCCTGCATGATCGACCGTATCCAGAATGAATTTTTTCACTCCATCCAGACCGGCGCCTGGGGTAAGCATTTTGATGGCGGACATGTTCTCGCTGCCAAAGCCTTTGGAACCGGCCAGGATAGAGATCTTGTCCCCGGGGACAATGCGGGTATGGATAATCGCGGGTGTGTTGTCTCCGGTGTTGACGCGGTCAAGGACGGGGTCGCGGACAACGGATTTTCTCAGATATCCCCCCACATATGCTTTGCGGACGCCCTCATTGATAGCATCTTCAAAGGAACCGCCTTCTACAACGACATTTTGTCCGTATTCTACAAAAAAGACTGCCATCCCGGTGTCCTGACAGAGGGGGACCTGCTCCTCTGCTGCAATTTTGCTGTTTTCGATCAGTTGTTCAATAACACCTTTGCCAATCGGGGATTTCTCTGTTTTTAAAGAGCATTCAAAAGCGCAGGCAATATCTTTGCCAATAAAGTAGTTGCAGTCCAGCAGCAGCTTTTCCACTGCACTGGTGATTTTTTCTGCTTGAATAACACGTGCTGCCATAAAATCGACGGCTCCTTTCCGTGAAAAAGGGGCATGTAGCTTTCGTACATGCCCGCTTTATCTGTTTTAAAAACTCTTAGTGAGCTCTTCTCTTGAGGTATTCCGGATGCTCGTTGAGTTCTTTCTCAGAGAAGGTCATGGTAATCGGGTTGAGGATTTCGTCAACCTCTTCCTGGGTCTTAATACCCTTTTTCACAACCAGCTGACGGATTGGCTCACCGGTTTTCAGGGATTCTTTTGCAAGTTCTGCCGCCTTTTTGTACCCAATGAACGGGCAGAGTGCAGTGATCATACCGACACTGTGTTCAACCAGGCTCAGGCAGTGCTCGCGGTTTGCAGTAATGCCGAGGACACAGTTGTCCACCAGAGTCTGAACCGCACCCGCCAATGTTTCCAGGGATTCAAAGATGTTATAGAAAATAACCGGTTCAAATGCGTTGAGTTCCAACTGGCCGGCTTCTGCCGCCATAGTGATAGCAGTGTCGTTTCCAATAATGTTGAACGCCACCTGAGAAACAACTTCCGGAATAACCGGGTTGACTTTTCCCGGCATAATGGAAGAACCGTTTTGCTTTGCAGGAAGATTAATCTCGAACATGCCGGTTCTCGGGCCGGAAGAGAGCAGACGGAAGTCGTTGCACATCTTGGAAAGAGTAACCGCACAGGTCTTGACAATTCCAGAGACGTTGACAAAACCGTCCAGGTTCTGGGTAGCGTCAATCAGGTCGTCTGCCATCAGAACCGGCAGTTTGGTAACCTGGCGCAGATAATCGGCAATGTGGTCAAAATAATCCGGGCTTACATTAATAGCTGTTCCAATTGCAGTACCGCCCATATTGATGGTACGCATATCCTTTGCAGCCTTGTGCATGCGGTTGATGTCGCGTTTGACTGCATTGGCAAATGCATGGAAAGACTGGCCAAGACGGATAGGAACTGCGTCCTGCAGCTGAGTACGCCCCATTTTGACAACGTCGTCAAATTCTTCGCCTTTTTCCTCCAGTGCGTCATGCAGGCGCTCGAGTTGGAAAATGGTTTTCGGCAAAAGAGTAAGAACAGTCAGTTTACCGGCTGTCGGATACACGTCGTTGGTTGACTGAGCCATGTTGACATGGTCGTTTGGATGGACAATCGAATAATCTCCTTTTTGCCCGCCAAGGATTTCAATTGCCCTGTTTGCAATAACCTCGTTTGCGTTCATGTTTGCAGAGGTGCCGGCGCCGCCCTGGATTGCGTCTACAATAAATTGGTCACGCAGTCCTCCTGCAATAATTTCGTCACAGGCCTGGATGATGGCGTCCGCAATTTTCTCATCCAGCTTGCCGGCGTTCCGGTTAGCCATGGCAGCTGCTTTTTTTATGTAGGCGAGACTGGTGATCAATTCTGGGTGCATCACTCTTCCGGTAATCGGGAAGTTATTTTTTGCACGCAGGGACTGTACGCCATAATATGTGTCTACAGGGACTTCCAAGCTTCCGACGGAGTCAGACTCTATTCTTGTTTTCATGCTCAAGTAAATTTATAATATACTTTATTTTATTAAGAAAATGTGCTATAATTGACTTCAGTTCTTGCAAAGAATGAAAAAGGGTTCCCTGTTTTGCAACCCCTCCTTCAAAAATGAGGGAATGTGTCCTGCCGAATGGTTACGGCGGGGGAAGAGGGGCTTGAAAATTATGGATCTCATTGATGTGAAAATCCTTTCATTACTGGAGAAAAATGCCAGAATCCCATTAAAAAAAATTGCAGAACAGGTATTTCTGTCTGCCCCGGCAGTCTCTGCCAGAATTGAGAGGCTGGAAAAAAGCGGTATTATCATAGGATATCATACGGCCGTCGATCAGCGGCGCCTGGGGTACCATATCGCTGCATTTGTCAATGTGGTATTGTCCCCGGAACGTCAGAAACCTTTTTTTACCTTTATTGAAAGCTGTCGGAACGTTACGGAGTGCTATCATGTGGCGGGCCCGTATTCTATGCTGATGAAGGTGAACTTTCCGGACACTCAGCAATTGGATGCGTTTGTAGCGCAGGTGCAGAAGTTTGGAAAAACGCAGACACAGATTGTGTTTTCGACTGTTGTGGAACCAAGAGAAGTCGATTTTTCCGTTCAGGGATAGAGGTGTATCGGATGGTGAAATCAGAACAGCTTTCCAAAATCCTTTGGGATGCGAATCGGATCGTATTTTTTGGGGGAGCAGGAGTGTCTACGGAAAGCGGCATTCCAGATTTCCGCAGCAGAGACGGCCTGTACCGGCAAAAGTACCGGTTTTCCCCAGAACAGATTTTGAGCCATACCTTTTTTATACAGAACCCGGAAGAATTTTTTCACTTTTATCGTGAGAAAATGCTCCATCTGGATGCAAAGCCGAATATGGCCCATAAAAAACTTGCGGAATGGGAGAGGCGAGGGAAGATCTCCGCGGTGATTACACAGAATATTGACGGGCTGCACCAGTTGGCCGGGAGCAGACACGTATTGGAACTGCATGGCAGTATTCATCGAAACACCTGTATGAAATGCGGCGCCCAATACAGCGCCCGGGATATTTTAAAAAGTATGGGGATTCCCCGCTGTACCTGCGGCGGCATTATCAAGCCGGATGTTGTATTATATGAGGAATCCCTGGATGAGAGGGTGCTGGCAGAAGCCGTACAGGTCATTCGAGAAGCAGATACCCTTTTGATTGGGGGAACCTCTCTGCAGGTGTACCCGGCGGCAGCACTCATCCGGTATTTCAGAGGAGATCATCTTGTGCTCATTAACCAGTCCGCTACACAGGCGGATAAAGAGGCTGATCTGGTGATTTCCGGGAGAATTGGGGAAGTACTTTCTCAGGTGGAAATCTAAAAATCATTTTTTCTGGGGCTTTTTATGGGATAAACTCTGGAAAAAAGGCGGAGTAGATGATTTTTTGCCCTGCGGGAGTTTAGAAAGGACAAAAAAGGAATCCCCGGGGCTGGTTTTGTCTGCAAATATGCCGAAAATCACGGAAAACGATTGTACTCACTCCGAAGATCGGATACAATAAACAGAGCCCCTGTGAAAGGGCGTCAAATGGATTTTGAAGGGAAAGTATGATTGTACGGTAGTTTTGGCGGACATACTTTCCATAGGGACACCACAAATTTTTACAGATAGGGAGCAGGTTTGAAATGGCAGAGAATCTGACGGCAAACGAAGGTAAAAACACAATACGTGAAGTGGGCGGGGTCAAGTACGCACGTCTTCCCATTAAAACCCATGTAATTTCCGATAAAGACAATATTCTGGATGTCTGTAAACAGTATGCAGGGGGACTGGTGCAGCCGGACGATATCTTTTTTGTAACTGAAAAGGCTGTAGCCTGTACCCAGAAGCGCGCCATTCCGATGAAAGATATCCATCCGCGTCCTCTGGCAAAGTTTTTGTGCAAATTTGTACTGAAAACTCCCTATGGGATCGGCCTGGGAATTCCGGAAACAATGGAAATGGCGCTTCGGGAATGCGGAACGATCCGTATTTTGTTTGCGGCCGCAATTTCTGCGGTTGGCAAGCTGTTCCATAAACGCGGATGGTTTTATAAAGTCGCCGGTTTCAAGGCGCGTGCGATTGACGGTCCCTGCGACTATACCCTGCCGCCTTATAATGAATATGTCGTACTTGCCCCGGCAG
>CALDJI010000257.1 GCA_937901805.1 uncultured Clostridia bacterium
GATGCGGTGCTGCGTACGGTGGAACAGTCCTTTGATCTCTCCGCGTGCAGAGAATACACTGTAGAGGCCGGGCGTCCGGATACCATTGATGCGGATAAGCTGTATGCTTTGCGGGCGCATGGGATTTCCCGTATCAGCATCAATCCCCAGACGCTGGAGGACAGTGTGCTCGAACAGATTGGGAGAAAACATACGGCAAAACAATTCCTGGAGGCCTTTGATCTGGCCAGGAAACTCGGCTTTACCAATATCAACACCGATGTGATTGCCGGGCTGATGGGGGATACCTTGGAGGGCTTCCAGCGCACTTTGTCCACACTGATGCAGCTTTCCCCGGAAAATGTTACGGTACATACCCTGTCTGTTAAGCGTGCGGCTACCCTGTCCCAGGCGGGCGGTTATGCAGCGGTTGCGGACAATGAAGATGTAGTGCCCCAAATGGTGGACTTTGCACAGGATACGCTGTTCGCAAACGGGTACCATCCTTACTATCTGTACCGTCAGAAAAATATGCTTGACAATCTGGAAAACGTCGGGTATGCCAAAGGGGAGACCGATGGGCTGTATAACGTATATATCATGGATGAAACGCATACAATACTCGCAGCGGGCGCTGGAGGCGTAACAAAAATGAAAAACCAGGATACGAACTACATTGAACGGATTTTCAATTTCAAATTTGCCCATGATTACAGCCGGCGGTTCGATGAAATTTTACAGAGGAAAGAGCAGGTGATCTCCTTTTATGAAAACTACCTGTAATCCGTCCCAATTCCATGTGGACGTTTCTTCCCTGAACAGGAGAGTGCGTGAAGATCCCGGACGAGTTGTTGCGCTGAGCGAGGAAAATTACCGCTATGGGGTAGCGCAGATTGCGGAAACGCTCAAACGCGGCGCGGGGAAGTATTCAGTTGTACTGCTTGCCGGCCCGTCCGCGTCAGGCAAAACGACGACTGCCTGTAAACTGCGTGAGCAGCTTCAAGGCCTTGGTGTTGGAGCGCATGTGGTTTCCCTGGATAATTTTTATAAGAACCATGATTTTTATCCAAAACGAGAGGACGGCACCACGGACTATGAGAGTGTCTATGCGCTGGATATCGACTGCCTGCACGAGTGTTTTCATGAATTGATTGAAAAAAGGGAGGCGGATTTTCCTGTTTTTGATTTTGAAACCGTTTCCCGCATGAAAGAACGGCACCATATTGCTCTCAGGGAAAATGATATTTTGATTGTGGAGGGAATCCATGCCCTCAACCCGATTTTAATGCCCCACGGGGATGCTGACAATTTTTACCGTATATATGCCAGTGTACATACGGATTATGCGCTGGATGGAGAGGGGCTGCTTTCCAAACAGGATATCCGTCTGATGCGCCGCCTGGTGCGGGATCTTAAGTTCCGTGCAAGCCCGGTGCAGGTTACATTTGACATGTGGGATCAAGTCTGTGAAGGGGAAAGGAAGTACATTAAGCCCTATCAAGGGCTGGCAGATGCACAGATCGATACGCTCCATCTCTACGAGCCCTGTGTGTTCCACCATTTTCTCCTTCCGCTCTGCGAGCAGGAACTGGACGCTGCACATCGGGAAAAACTGCTCAGTTTATGCAGAGCCCTGGAACTGATTGAGGATATCGGCGCCGGGCAGATTCCGGAGGATTCCTTGCTTAGGGAGTTTATCGGTTGATAAGGTTTTTCTAAAGATAGTTGAAAAAAAACGGGCAGCCCGATATAATGGAGACAAGAATACGGCTTGAAATCGCCGTGGAAAGAGAGGCGTACCCTTATGTCAGTTATAGATGATATTTTGAATACAGCGAAAAGCGTTGCCAATATCACGGCAAAAAAGGCCGGGGAAACCGTGGAACTCTCTAAGCTGAAAATGGAAAGTGTGAAATTGAACGCACAGATTGATAAGAAATACAATGAAATTGGAAACCTTGTCTATGATGCGGCGAAGAGCGGTGTCGGTCATGAGGATTCTATTGCAGAATGTATTTCGGAAATTGACGCCCTGGTTGCAAAAATCAGCCAGATCAACGCCCAGATCAATGAGGTACGGCGTACCGTCACCTGTCCAAACTGCCTGTATACCAATCCGGATGATGCGGTCTACTGTGCAAAATGCGGCGTCCGGCTGGATATGGACTCTCAGGAATTCTATGAGAAAGAAGAACGCCGGGAAGCCGCCGCAGCAGTGGAGGAGTCGGATGACGTTACCGACTCCAATACGCCGGACAGCGATACTGACGCGCAGCAGAAGTAATAAGGAGCATTTTGCGGGGGTGAACAGCGGTTTGCCCCCGCTTTTTTCTATCAAAACCGGATAAAAGAAAGGATGAATCAGTGTGCAGTTGTGTGAATACCGGGAAAGCGCGGAATTTATTCTGGAAAAGGCAGGAACTGTAGGGAAATCTGCGATTGTGTTGGGGAGCGGGTTTCATACCCTTGCATCGAAACTGGAAGACAGTCGGCTTGCAGCCTGTACGGAACTTCCCTATGCACAGATCCCTCACTTCCCAGTCTCTACCAATCCCTCCCATCAGGGAAAACTGCTGTTTAAACAGCTTTCCGGACAGGAGCTATTGCTGCTTTCCGGGAGAACCCATTTTTATGAAGGATATACCCCGGAACAGGTTGCCTACTATGTACGGGTGCTCCATCTGCTGGGCGTACGCAACCTGGTGCTCACAAATGCTGCCGGCGGCATTGGGGAACATCTGCATGTGGGAGATATCGTGCTGATCCGCGATCATATCAAATTGTCTTCACTGAGTCCCGCGGTCGGTCCGCATCTTCCGGAGTTCGGGGAGCGCTTTTTCGATATGACGGATACCTACAGCGCCTGTCTGCGTGGGATTGCAAAGGACTGTGCGCGGAAAATGGGTTATACACTTAAAGAGGGGGTTTATGCCTTTATGGCAGGTCCCCAGTATGAAACCCCGGCGGAAATCCGCGCGCTGAAAGTACTTGGCGCGGACTTAGTGGGCATGTCCACCGTCTTTGAAGCGATTGCGGCCCGCCAGTGCCGCATGCAGGTGCTGGGCCTGTCCTGCGTGACAAATCTTGCCGCAGGAATTGCCTCCGGAGAACTGGCGGACGGCGAGGTGGTCGAGCAGGCAAACCGTGTGGCAGATACGGCCGCTGCACTGCTCTCCGGTATTTTACAGAAAATACCGGATGAGCAATGAAAAGAGGTGTAACAATGCTGTTTTCAGATATTACAGTTTTGGATGAGGATTTTCGTACAAAGCCGCACCAGTATGTTCTTGTGGAAGATGAGAGGATTCAGAGCATTTCGCCGTCTCCGCCGGAGGAATATGACGGAGAAGTTTATCCCGGGAAAAACAAACTGCTGGTCAGTGGGTTTTATAATCTCCATACCCATGCGGCAATGACGCTGCTGCGGGGCTACGGGGAAGGGCTCCCCCTCCAGCGATGGCTGACAGAGCGGGTCTTTCCCTTTGAAAACCATATGACGGATGAGGACGCCTATTGGGGGGCGCTGCTTGGCTTTGCAGAGATGATCCGGTGCGGGACGGTGTCGGCAAGCGATATGTATTTGTTCCCAGATGGAGTGGCCCGTGCAGCGATTGATAGCGGGATGAAACTCAATCTCGCAGCGCCGGGCGGGGAAAAACGGGTTTTGGCATATCATGGAGCGGCCGACGGCCGTATCCGTTGCGATGCCAACCTGCACAGTGAATACACCACCACGGAAGAAAAGGCCAGAGAGGAACTGGAACTGGCCAAAGCCTATCATCTAGGGTATCAGGTGCATCTGTCCGAGACAAAACTGGAGCATGAAGAGTGCAAGGCCAGACATCAGGGGATGACCCCTACGCAGTACCTTGCTTCATTAGGAGTCTTTGATGTGCCGGTGACAGCGGCGCACTGCGTCTGGCTGGAAGAAGATTTCCGCCTGTTTGCGGAACACGGCGCAACGGTTGCCCATTGTCCGCAGAGCAATCTGAAACTCGGCAGCGGGATAGCCCCAATCGCCCGGTATCTGGAGGCGGGGATTTCCGTCGGAATTGGAACAGACGGCACCTCCAGCAACAATAACCTGGATTTATTGGAGGAAATGCAGGATGCGAGCCTACTGATGAAAGGGAGTACAGGCAATCCGGCCCTCGGGACAGCGGCACAGGTTTTGTCCATGGCGACTGTGGCCGGAGCAAAGGCTCAGCAGCGCCTGGACTGCGGAAGCCTGAAGGTGGGGAACCGGGCAGATCTGGCGGTAATCAACATGGACACTCCGGCCTTTAC
>CALDJI010000258.1 GCA_937901805.1 uncultured Clostridia bacterium
ACCATCACTTTCCAGAACCTGTTCCGCCTGTATCAAAAACTCTCCGGCATGACCGGTACCGCGCTGACCGAAGAGGATGAATTCCGAGAGATCTACAAGCTGGACGTTATCGAGATTCCGACCAACAAGCCGGTCATTCGTAAAGATCAGCCGGATATCATCTACAAAACGGAAAAAGCAAAATTCAACGCCGTTATCGAACAAATTGTAGAATGTCATGAAAAGGGGCAGCCGGTACTGGTTGGCACCGTTTCCATTGAGAAGTCCGAAATCCTCAGCCAGATGCTCAAGCGCCGCGGCGTCAAACATGAAGTGCTCAACGCAAAATACCATGAAAAAGAGGCGGAAATTGTCGCGCAGGCCGGGCACTACGGCGCAGTTACCATCGCCACCAACATGGCCGGGCGCGGTACGGATATCAAGCTCGGCGGCAACGAGGAATACATGGCAAAGGCCGACATGCGTAAACAGGGTTATTACGAAGAACTGATCAACGACGCGACCGGCTATTTTGAAACAGATGACGAGGAAATCCTGGAAGCGCGCAAGACTTATCAGGAACTTCTGAAAAAACATAAGGCTGAAATCGAATCTGAGGCCAACCGCGTACGCAAGGCGGGAGGACTGTACATCCTGGGTACCGAGCGCCATGAATCCAGGCGTATTGACAACCAGCTGCGCGGCCGTGCCGGCCGCCAGGGCGATCCGGGCGAAAGCCGTTTCTTCCTCTCGCTGGAGGATGATCTGCTGCGCCTGTTCGGGGGCGAACGCATCAATATGATGATGGACACCCTGAAAGTCGACGAGGATATGCCGATTGAGTCCAAGATGCTTTCCAGCACCATTGAAAGCGCCCAGAAAAAAGTAGAGGGCCGCAACTTTGGAATCCGTAAGAACGTGCTGAAATTCGACGACGTCATGAACAAACAGCGTGAGATCATCTACAAGCAGCGTTCACAGGTGCTCGACGGCGAAGACCTCAAAGACGTGATTTCCAAGATGATCAGTGAATTCATTGCAGAGACGGTGGACACCTATCTGACCGACACGGATATCCACGACAACTGGAATCTGGAAGGGCTGCATGACTACTTCCTGGGTTGGCTGATTTCCGATAATGAACTGCGTTATGAAGGCGAAGAACTCGCCAATGCAGACAAAGAGGACATCAAACGGAAGCTCCAGGATAAAGCGGCCAAACTCTATGCTGAGCGGGAGGAAAAGTTCACCCCGAAAGTCATGCGGGAACTCGAACGTGTAATTCTGCTCAAAGTGGTTGATACCAAGTGGATGGATCACATCGACAATATGGAAGAGCTCAAACGCGGCATTTATCTGCGTTCCTATGCGCAACATGATCCGGTGCAGGAATATGCCAAAGAGGGCTTTGACATGTTTGAGGAGCTGATCCACTCGATCAAAGAGGATACCTGCAAGCTGATGCTCACCATCCAGATCCGCACCAACGAAGAACCGCAGCGGGAACAGGTTGCCAAACCGACAACTGCTTCCCATGGCGGAGATGATTCCGCTAAATCCATAAAAAAAGAACCGCGCCGGGTCAAAAAGGTCGGCCGAAACGACCCCTGCCCCTGCGGAAGCGGCAAAAAATATAAAAAATGCTGCGGCAGATTTGAATAAGCAAAGCCATCCCCAAATACCCGCCGGAGTTCCGGCGGGTATTTTTTTAAGAAAAGGAATTATGCTATGGATAAACAGTTATTAAAAAAATCCATTGAATGCCAGGCACTGGTCATCGGAGGGCAGGTTTACCGTCCGCAGGTGGACGTTGTGGATTATGGAGGAACACTTTGCTATACCGCAAGGATTCCTCTGGAAAACGGGGAAACCTGTAAAGCCACTAGTTTTGAAGTAAAGCATTCCGCGGCCGAGTCCACTTCCCTGGAAGAAGTCCTTTCTCTGCTGCAGGACCGGTGTAAACTGGCCGCGGCCAGCGGCGTTTCTCCCCGCTCTTCCTGTCTGGATCAAAGGCTGACGATACAATACCAAGACTGCCTGAAATAGGCATATGTCATTGCCTGTCTGCCGTTTTCCGTCTATAATACTTGTATAAAATTCTCCGCGGACCATTGCATTGGAAAATAGAGTTTCCACGAACCAGAGAATCCAAAGGATGGTGGACCACTTTGGAGAGAAAAACTCAAATACTCTGCCATGCTGCATCCCGGGAATCCAGAACAGGCAATTCTTCGGATTAGCTTTCACAGGATAAACTGGATGCAAGCAAGTTCCATCCTTTGGTCGACTCAGAAGGAACCCAACCTGACCATCCGTATTTGATCCATCACAAAAATACAGGAACCGGAGAAGAGCCCTACTGTTCTTGTTCTGCTCAACATGCAAAATTCCCAATACCACTGGTATCATTTTGCACTGGGCGGCGACAATGAGGGAATCATCAGTGCAAATTCAATGGCCACCCTGGATATCCCATCGGGCTAATCGCCCATAAGCTGATGATACGGAGCGTTCGTATTATGGAAAAGTATTTCCTTTTTGGTGAAACCCTTTGGGAAAATCAACATGGCTCCTAGCGGATCAGTTTCCTTCTAAACATTTTCTTTCGTAATCGTTTCGCCGGATACATATATTAAACATATAACGCCTTTCACATCAATTTGGCAACTGTAACCAATCTGTTATTTTGTCAGGAATGGAGGAAATCCCATGAAAATTTATCAGGGAATTGAAGAATTGATCGGGCACACGCCGCTTGTCCGCCTGCAAAACCTGGAAAGAAACAACGGCCTGTCCGCACAGCTGGTGATAAAACTGGAAGCATACAATCCTGCTGGGAGCGTCAAGGATCGCGCCGCACGCTCCATGCTGGAAGATGCAAGGCGTCAGGGTAAACTCAGCAAGAACACCGTCATCATCGAACCCACCAGCGGAAATACCGGCATCGGTCTTGCTTCCTACGCCTCTGCGCTGGGGCTGCGTGTTATTCTCACCATGCCCCAAACTATGAGTGAAGAGCGCCGCAGGCTGCTGGCTGCCTATGGTGCTGAACTAGTGCTCACACCCGGCAGCGAGGGAATGGCCGGCGCTATAAAAAAAGCAGAAGAGCTGAGCAAAACCATAAAACATGCACTTTTGGCGGGACAATTTGTTAATCCGGCCAATCCCCGGGCACACTATGAAACAACAGGGCCGGAAATCTGGGAGGATACGGACGGGCATGTGGACATCTTCGTAGCCGGCGTAGGGACAGGCGGCACCATTACAGGAACTGGACGTTATTTAAAAGAGCAAAATCCAGCCATTCAGGTAGTCGCCGTGGAACCGGAGGGTTCTCCTGTTCTATCCGGAGGAAACGCCGGTCCTCATGGGCTGCAGGGAATCGGTGCAGGGTTTGTCCCCGAAGTACTGGATCCCTCAGTGTATGATACCCTGATGTGTGTTACGGATGAAAAAGCTTTCCAAACCTGCCGGATAATTGCAAAGCAGGAAGGCATCCTTGTCGGAATCAGCTCTGGCGCCGCCGTTTCCGCTGCAATCCAGCTGGCCGGACAGGAGGAAAACCGCAGAAAACGGATTGTTGTTCTTTGTCCGGATTCCGGCGAACGGTATCTTTCCACGGGAATTTTTGGATAAAGTATGAACATTTCATGTGATTTTACCTGAATTTAATCAAACTTTACGCTTCGATATCAAGAAAATCACAAAAAATCACAGCTTTTCTTGTGCAATGATTGACATCCATTTTCGAAAAAGGTAATATTAAAGCATATCTGCACCATATTTGCTGATAGTATACTGCCGTTTAGGATTCGGATGCAGCAGGAGGAATTACTGTGGAAAATCGGACAATACTGACGGATGTTACTGTTCGCAGAACTTATCGAAGTAACGTTCGCGTTACCATAAAAGAGCAGGGATATACATTGACAAGAGCGCAAAAGGTATATAGTCATCTAAAACGTGTTCTGGATATTTTTCTTGCACTCATTGCAGTGATCATACTGTCTCCAGTGCTGATTGCCTGTGCAATTGCGATCAAATGTGATTCCAAAGGACCGGCAATTTTTAAACAGAACCGTGTCGGCAAAGGCGGAAAATCGTTCCGTGTCTATAAATTCCGTACCATGAGTACGGATGCACCGGCAAACGTTGCAACTTCCGAAATGAAAAACGCGAACTGCTACATTACAAAGGTTGGAAATTTTCTGCGAAAAACCAGTCTGGATGAGCTGCCGCAGCTGTTCAATGTCCTAAAAGGCGACATGAGCCTGATTGGACCCCGTCCGCTGGTGGAAACGGAAACTGAAGTCCATGAAAAACGGATGCAGTACGGAGTGTATGCCCTGCGCCCGGGCGTCACCGGCCTTGCCCAGGTCAGCGGACGTGATTTGGTAACTATTGATGAGAAAGTCCAGTACGACCGTGAATATCTGGAAACTTTTTCCCCAATGACGGACATCAAAATTATTTTCCGCACAGTTGGGGTTGTCCTGTTTCATAAATACTATGCAGAGGGCTCGGATCTGCCTGAAAATAAAAATAGCTCTTCTAAATAAAAAGTATAAAAGTGAAACCCGGTATGGAATCCATACCGGGTTTTTGGCAATTTATAACTTATAAGAGATTCAATTGTAATTTTTTTACAGATATCGCTTTACTTTCCATTCAGAGTATGCTATTTTGGACAAAACCCCTATTCTCCAACTATTTTTGTTTTCTGTACTACAGGATGCCGTAGAAAGAGGGAGTTTATGCAGAAATCGATTTTTAAAAATACCTTGCTCAAAATGTTTTTGAGTCTTTTCAATATTGCCGTCCCTCTTGTCATCGGCCCCTACGTTGCCCGGCTATTTGACAGGGAACTATATGGGCGCTATAATGATGCGCTGACCATAATTTCCATCCTGATTCCGATCGCCGGATTCGGGATTTATAACTATGGTATCCGTACGATCAGCCGGATTCGGGAAGACAAAGAGAAAACTTCCCGGTTGTTTACCATATTATTTGGAATCGGCGTTTTGACAAACCTGATAGGGTTTGGGCTGTTCGTCCTGTACTTTACCCGGATGCGGGAAAATGCGGATTTTGCTATTTATGTCGCGCTCTCCATCCAAATTCCAGCCAATATTTTTTTGACAGAATGGATGAACGAAGCCTACGAAAATTACAGCTTCATTATGACAAAAACCGTGATTGTGCGCGTCTTTTATGTAGCGTCTGTCTTTCTCTTTGTCAAAGAGCCGGATGACGTCGCCATCTATGCTCTGCTGCTCTCTCTTTCCAACCTTATCAACAATTTTATCAGCTTTCTCTATCTTAAAACAAAGATCAAATTTTTCTTTTCCATCCGGTTATCTGAAATTTCCTCAATTGTCAAATCCCTGTTTTGCCTGGTGCTCATTTCCAATTCCGGGTTGTTATATACTCAATTGGATCGCCTATTTTTAAGCCGGTTCGGAGGACCTGTCATTAACGTCTCCTATTATGTGCTCTCTCAAACCCTGTTTGACACCCTGATGAGTATTATTACCCCGATTATTTTTGTCTCGATTGCGCGGCTGTCCAAATTTCTCAGCGAGAGCAATCAGGCGGAATATCTGCGCCTTCAGGAAAAATCTTCGCGCACGTTCCTTCTGATTGCATTCCCAATGAGTATTGGAACCGCCATGATGGGGACTTTTATCATGCAGTTCTACGGCGGATACCAATATGCAGATGCAGGGCCTGTCCTCTCTGCCTTTGCCCTGCGCGGCTTTATTCGCTGCATAGAAATCATTTTATCCAATCAGGTACTCTATCTGCATGGGCAGGAGCGCCTGATCATGCGCTTGATGTTTTTCGGCGGTATGATTAACCTGGTGCTCAATTACTGTCTGACAATCGAACAGGCCGTCACCCCGGAAAATCTGGTTGCCACAACTGCTTTTGCCGAAGCAGTACTGGTCTTTTTCGAATACCGCACTGTAAAATCCTTGTATCCGCAATTTTCCCTGTTCTCTACCGGCTGCCGATATTACCTGCTATTCTCCCTATGTTTTCTCCCAATCCGCCGGGGAGTGTCCCTATTGGGATTGCGGTTCGCCGCAGATGGTCTTTTGACTGTAGGATTATGCATAGGTTTTTACTTCATCATGCTCTATGCTGTAAAAGACGGGATTGTCCGTGAATATGCGGATGCCGCCCGAAAAAAATTGGGGTGAAGGACACCAGAAAAAGGAAAACCCAAAGGGACACTTCACATAAGGAAGTAATTTGACAACTTTATGTGTATTGCAAAAGCAGGAAGTCAAGTGATCACCTTGTTGAAGCTGATACTTCGGCGTGTAACATAACGGATTATTAAAGGCGGTAAGGGGTGTAAGGCGAGGTGTAACGGAACAACTGGAAGCAAAGGATGTGGTGAGATGGGTGGGACTTATGAATAACATTCAAACCTGCGTTGATGAGATTGTATTAAGTGATATTGTGTATTCATAATGAAATACCAGTCGAAAGGAAACTGCTGTCAATAGATGGCAGTTTTTCTTTTTTGGCAGATATTCAAGAAGTCATTAAGTTGCGAGTATGGTAGAAGTGGTTTAGTAGAAAAATTCAAAAATTTATAGTATGATATATAATGAGAAATTTTATTATTTGTGAATTGTTTTGGAAACGAATCTTTTGAAAGTGAACTGATAATATGGGGTTTTTAGATAAATTATTCAATAAAACGAAAACTAACAAAGAAGATTCCAAGAAATCATCTTCATCTATGTCTAATACGAATACAATCTATGTAAATGACTCATTTTCATATTTGGGTAATGGTAAATGTAGTAGAGCATTAGATGAATTAGCTAAGATAAACATTCAAGAAGCAGATGAAGCTTTTAAGAAATGTAAGAAAGAACTACTTGATGTATTTATGAAAGATAATAATTTCATTAAATATAAAACAAATGCATATATAAGGCTTAATAATATCGGTTTAATCGAATATATTAATCTTCAAAAAGAAGCGCATGGATCAAGAACCTTTACCTTAAATGTTTGTGTATTACCAATTTATGTACCACATGATATATTTACCATTGGTTTTGGAGATCGTATTGGTATATTGATTAATGGGAAAGACTTTTGGTGGGATTATAAAGATTTAATCACTTCTGAAAAAAGTTTTAAAAACATTATTCAAGCTCTTGAATTAGTTATCTTTCCTTGGTTTGAACAATATAATAGTGAAGATAAATATCAAAATGATTTATTTAATGAAGTTGGAACAATTGGTAATAGTCGCATAAAATGGATAACATATCTTTATATTAAAAATGATGAAAGAGAAAAAGCTAAAAATTACTTAAATCAATATTTAAACTTTGATAGTCTTAATCAAGAAAGAATTGTCAATGATTTAGTTCAATTACTTGATTCTTCAAAAACAAATGAAGAAATATTGAATGAAGCTATCTCTTATAATGTGGATAGATATAAGTTATCTAAAACTTTAAATAAAAATATTATGGTTCAATTTAATAGAAAAGTAACCATAATGAGTGAAGAATAAAAAGGTAAATTAGAAGTTATGGGGGTAAATAATATGATATTACACAATGATCTATGTAGTATAAATATCTCCACAGATACAACATACACTGTTGAATCAACTGACAACAAACCATATGATTTGATTATAAATCCAAAAAATTTAAGACACAGTGATAATTATACAGCCTTTTCTGTACAAATAAATTTGTTCAACAAAACAATAAATATTGTATTGATTGGAGGATTGTATAGTTATGACAAAGACTGTGCTGTGCTTGAGAATGAAATTTTAACCATCTTACAAAATAATGCTATTATACAGTTGAATATAAACGATGGAACTATGATAAATTACAAAGAATTTGATTGTTTTGGATGTAATTACGGAATATATAGAGTACAGTACGGTTATATCGTTTATGGAGAAATCGAAATAACTATGTTGGACTTTGAGTTCAATAAGAAATGGTCATTTTCGGGTAAAGATATATTTGTATCTATCTCAGATAAAAAAGCATTTGAGTTGTGTGAAAATTCAATTAAACTATATGATTTCGAAGACAATTTTTATGAAATTGATTTTTTAGGAAATCTGATAAGTGAAGTGTAACATATAGACAACTTCCAGTTTGTTAAATTAAAAGAGTTAAGAAAATTTTAATTTGTAGAGGTTATAAAAGTCATATGAACCCAAGTTTAGGAGTGAACTAAATGGATGACAAAAGAAAAAATAAATTACTGAAGATTTATGATGAAATTGCATCTGAGCGTGAACGCTACATAATACTTTATAAAAGCATTGATGAATTTCAATTTGAATTAGAAAAAACATTTGATAGACATATCAATGTTCAACCTACTTTTGATAAACAAGTTGACGTCTTTTTAAAAATACTACCGAACTATGTACAAACAAAAGTTGTTCATTTAGGATATATGGAAGCACTACGAACAAATGATTATCGTTATTTAGATAGATCTTTAAATACTTATGTGAAACTATCTATGTTAAGTGTTTTACAATGCGGTGTTGATCATTGCATATCTGCCAATAAACGAATCCCTTATTTATTCACTCTAAAACGCTTTAAAGATATTGAAAAAGTATATCCAAAAGAATGTGGTTTAAGTAAGGGAAGTTATTGGACAAATATTGCTACTAATATCATTATGTATCTATATTACAAAGAAGATGCTTGGAAAGAGGAAGTATTCGCTAAAGTTGAAAAGTATTTAAAGAAAAAAGATCCTTTAGAATATCAATCAATCGTTAAAGCTTTACTTGCATTAGTTCATAAAGATTTTGAATCATTCTCACTTGAACTTAGCAATATTTGTAAAGGCAGAAAGAAATCAAAACAATTTGGTGAAAATCAATTCTCAAAAAGTGTCTCATTCTTTTCATTAGGATTATACAACTTTGCCAAGTATTTATATCCTGTTGAGGTAAACCAGATTACTTTACCAACTGATGATAATTTCTTAATGGATTATCTTTTATATCAACAGGATGTTTCAACTTTAGATGATGGATATATCCTTCAATTTAATGAAAAACTTCATGTATTAAAAACAGCATTTAAAGTAGATGCACCTAATATTTCACTTATGAAAAATGGGCGTACTTGCGAAGTTGATTATTTAACATATCATGATAAATTGGTAAAACGAATTATGGTATTGAATAATTAGAAGGTGAAACAACATGGATGTTAAATTGATAGCATATGTTATTTTGGGAATCTTTTTGAGACCAGTAGCGTCATTGGTGATTACACCGATATTTTGTTTACTGCGAAAAATTTTCTATGTACCTTTTATACGCAAGAGTTTGATTGAAAAAGCAAAAGAAAAAGGACATGTTGTTGAAGCTCGACTGCAAAAAAAGCATACTCTTTATAATCATAAAAATGATGTTGCTTTACCTACCATGCGAGAAATGGGTACATATGCCTATCAAGTGGATGGAAAAGATTATGTTTATAAACACATTACAGCACTTGGATTACATGACACAATTACTCTGTATTATATTAAAAAACCAAGAAAAGCCACTGTCGGTGGTGACTTAGGAAATTGGGAATCGCCATGGCTTAAGTTTTATTTAATTATCGCTTTGATAGTTGCGCCGAGAATGAGCAAGAAGTGAAAACAAGAATCGTAACTCATACTGTAACAGGCAGGGAAGCTGTATTGACAATTACCAAAATAAAAACGGCAAAGTGTCACTCAAAAACACTTCACCGTTTTCTATAAACACTTCCGTATGTAGTGTCAGCGAACTGAGGTTCCTTTTTTCTGTAGACATTCCCTGACAGTGCCGGGAGATGTCTACAGAAAACGGCGGGGAGAGTTCTTCCCCGCCGGGCCGTTTCCATTATGCCGGAAGCGATATTTCCTGAAGCTGGGCGGTATACAGCTTATAATATTCGCCCTTGAGTTCCATCAATTCGTCATGGCTGCCACTTTCCACAATGCGGCCGTCGTCGATATACATAATCCGGTCGCAGTTTTTAATTGTGGACAGGCGGTGCGCAATGATAAAGGACGTCCTGCCCTTGAGCATCTGGTTAATGCCCTCCTGCATCAGGCGTTCCGTCTTGGTGTCAATGGAAGAGGTTGCCTCGTCTAGAATCAGGATTTTCGGATCCGAGATGAGAGTACGCGCAAAGGAGATGAGCTGTTTCTGTCCCTGGGACAGGCGGCTTCCGCGTTCATTGACCGTGGTGTCGTATCCCTTCTCCATGGTGCGGATAAATTCATCCGCACGAACAGTTTTGGACGCGCGCTCAATTTCCTCCTGGGAGGCATCCAGCTTGCCGTAACGGATATTTTCCCGGATATCCCCGGAGAAAATGAAGCTGTCCTGCATCATGATCCCCATCTGGCTGCGCAGGGAGTGGAGGGTCACCTTGCTCACCTCATGTCCGTCAATGAGCACCTGCCCGGAGGCAATATCATAGAAACGGCTGATGAGGTTGATCACCGTCGTCTTGCCCGCACCGGTCGGGCCGACCAGTGCGACGCTCTCCCCTGGGCGTACCTTAAAGTTCATCCCCTTGAGGATGGGATGCCCCGGCTCATATTCAAACACAACGTCCTTAAACTCCACTTCCCCTTTGATGGGCGGAAGATCATAGGCGTCCTCTGCGTCCTTGATTTTGACCGGTTCATCCATGGTTTCAAAAATCCGCTCCAGATAGGCGAGGGTGTTGATCATCTCGTTATAGATATCTGCAATATTCAAAATCGGCTGCCAGAAACGGGAGGCGTAGTTTCCCATGGCAATCAGGGTGCCGAATTCTACAATCGGCTGAATCCAGAACACACCAGCAACATAGACAAACGCTGTGACAATCTGAGAAATATTATCCACAGAAAACCAAACCCAGTTGGAGCACACAACGCCCTTCAAAAAGGTCGTCCGGCAGGCTTCGAGCAGCTTGTGGAAGATCCCTTCGTTTTCCTTCTCTCTTGCAAACGCCTGCGTCACTTTTGCACCGTTGATGCTCTCATGGATGTAAGCGTTCATATTGGAGTTTTTGTTGGAAAAACGCTGCCAGGCCCTTCTCTCTGCCGGAAGAATCAGCCATACAATGAGAAGCAGCACCGGAAGCCCCGCCAGAATGACCAGACCGAGCTTAACATTGGCAATCATCATGAAGATGGCGATAAAAATCAGGTTGATGAACTCCATGATAAAGTTGAGCAGGCCGTTGGAAAGCATATTGGAGACATTGTTGATATACTGCACCACACGCACCAGGATTTTCCCATGAGGGCGGTCGTCATAGTAGGAAAACGGGAGTTCCTGCAAATGGGCGAACAAATCGGTGCGCATGTCAAAGACAATTTCCTGTCCGACCTTAGTCGCAATCCGAGAACGCACCCACATCATCACTATGGAGATGACAATGGTGACAAGCAGCAGGACACTGCACCAGATAAGATGCGGGATATCCTTTTGCGGGACGGCGTTGTTCAGGGCGTCCTGCGTCAGCAGAGGCCCGCACAGCGAAGCAAGAGATCCAATAATACTGGACACAAGCGCCAGCGCCAGGAGCTTCATATGTTTTTTGATATAAACAAAGCTGCGCTTTAAATGCTGTATATTAAAAGGGGTTTCCAGGTTTTCATCGACATCAAACTTGTTACGAGCCATTTCCTATGCACCTACCTTTGCTCCCTCGTGCTGGAGGCTGAAGATCTCATAGTAGTACCCGCGTTTTCTCAGCAGTTCTTCGTGGGTGCCCATCTCCTTAATTCCCCCATCCCCGAGGATAATAATTTTATCTGCGTCTTTTACGGAAGAAATCCGCTGTGCAATGATGAATTTTGTACAGCTGAAATCCAGTTCGGACAGATTCTTCTGAATCTCTTTTTCTGTTTCCATATCCACCGCTGAGGTTGTATCATCCAAAATCAGGATCGGCGGCTTGATCGCAAGGGCTCGCGCCAGGGCAAGCCGTTGTTTCTGTCCGCCGGATAAACCGACGCCGCGCTCCCCGATGATGGTTTCAAAGCCGTCCGGCATGCCGTAGATAAAGTCCGCAGCCGCCACATGGGCAAACCGGCGGGTATCCTCTTCCGGCATATCGGAATCGCCGTAGGCAATATTGCCGTCAATCGTATCCGAGAACAGGAACACTTCCTGGGTAGCCATTCCGATATTCGAGCGCAGCGACTGAAGATGCCAGTCGCGCACATCTACGCCGTCCACCAGAACCCGTCCGCCGGTAACGTCATAAAAGCGGGCAATCAGGTTGACAAGGGAAGTCTTTCCCGATCCGGTGGAGCCCATGATGGCGATCGTCTCTCCCGGCTTCGCCTCAAAATTGATGTGGTCGAACACCTGGTTATTCCCAAAGGCAAAGCTGACATCTTCAAATTTGACGGAACCCTGGAAACGGCTGTCCGCCTGTTTTGCTTTGTCCTTATCCACAATATTCGGAGCCCCATAGTACATTTCAATGACTTTGTTTGCAGACGCGGAGAACCTCTGCAAATCGTTGAGGATCATGCCGAGGTCGCGCATGGGCTGGGACACCGCCCAGGACAGGGTTGAAAACGCGGAGAGCTGGCCTGGAGTAAGCTGGCCGAGGATGATAAACAGCCCACCGACCAAAACCGTGATAATCGTCAGGGAGTTTGAGAGGAACTCCATAATCGGCATATAGCGCAGCCAGGTAAAGTTGGCGTCCAGGCTCGCCTCCCGGTAATTGCGGTTTTTTTCATCAAATTTCTGTTTTTCAAAATCCTCCCTTGCAAACGCCTTGACAATCCGGTTGGCCTCAATATTTTCCTGAGCGTTTGTATTCATCTCAGACAGACGTTCCCGCAGGATCGAATATTTGGAACGTACCTTTTTCCGGAATCGGATGGAGACGATCAGCAGGATCGGCGTGATAATCAGCATGGAAAGGGTAAAATAGACATTGATGGTAAAAAAGTAAATGATCGTGGCGACAAAGAGAAAAATTGCCGTCACCAATCTTCTCACAGCCCAGCCGACGGTAAAACGGACATTATCGGTATCGCCGGTCATACGGGTCATCAAATCGCCCGTCCGGTTACGGTCATAATATGCCATATCCTGCGCCTGCACCTTTTGGAACAGCACGGTGAGGATATTAACCTTCATCCCCTGCGCGCAGTAATCCATCGTGTAGGCGGCGCTGACGTTCATTGTGACGCGGATAAGCTGTACTAGGCACATAGCGCCGACTATGGGGAGAAGATACTGGGTATAATGGACGATTTGCCCCGAAGCATCCGGCTGCCCGGTAATGACATAGTCAATCAGCAGCTGCGTCAGCTGGGGATTGATAATCACCATGGCAGAAGCGATAAGCGCCAGAACCAATCCCGTAATATACCGGCCATGGTATCCCTTAAGGTTTTTCCAAACCCATTTGATTTGTAACACGAATCCATTCCTCCTTATATTTTCTAAATTCTTTAAAATTTCCCAACCGTATTCATTGTATAACAATGGGAAATTTATTTCTATTTTATTTTTTTGATTTATACAAACTATACAATAAAATTTTCTCTGGGCAAAACTGTGCATATTTGCCAGATATTCTCTTTCCTTGAGAAAAAATAAAAAATTTGGTATGATGGAAAAAAGGGGCTCCCTTTACCGGAGGATTCCATAGAAAGGATGTGTATCAGATTATGGAAAAAGGTTCTCCGATTGATGTGGTATCCTGTTTTATTATCAGCCATTTTCACCCGGACAAGATTATCCTGTTCAGCCAGAAAAAAGATCTCTCCGGAACCGTTATCAGTTTTAAGCTGTGCATTATTTCACCGACAGACAATAAAGAGGAAATAGAACGCCGCGTTTATTTGGACGCAGACTGCGAAATCCCCTTTGATCTGCTTATCTACACCCGTGACGAATGGGAGCAGCTCATTGAGGAACTGGGATCCTTTGCATGGAAACTCAACCGGACGGGGCTGGTGATTTATGAGTAGGCGGAAAACACGCGGCTCGGACAGCCGCCGCTTCAGGGACTGGATTACAAGGGCTTACACGGATATCCGCGCGGCAAGGATGCTTTCTGAAGACGAGGCCTGTTATCTTGCCTGCGCTTTTCACTGCCAACAGTGTATTGAAAAAGCCATCAAGGGTTTTTTATTAATGGAGACAGGCAACCTGTACGACGGGCACAACCTGACCTGGCTTTGCAAAAAGGCCTGCGCCTATGACGGGGCCTTTACGGAATTCCTGGATGAAAGCGTCTTCCTCAACAGCTTTTACATTTCCACCCGCTATCCGACCGACGTCCCGTTCTTTTTAACACGATCCCAAATAGAGAAAGCCGTTGCCATGGCAACAGATATGTATAATTTCATTCTAGATACTATTTTTGATGAGGATGACGAGGACAAAACGCCCCGTGTTCCATCCCAGAAACAGAAACCTTAAAACTAAAAATCCCAAAATCCTCTGCTTGCGGCAGGGGATTTTTTATACTCCGCAAGTTCCCCAGGCTTTCGCAAAAGCCGCCAGGGATGGATACCGGTTCTCCCGTTTTGGTTCCACGGAA
>CALDJI010000259.1 GCA_937901805.1 uncultured Clostridia bacterium
CGCAAAACCCTATGAAGAGGCGACACTCCTGCAAATGGCTTATGCAATGGAGCAGGGCTTTGGAAAACGGGTGCCCCCGGATTTGGAAAAAAGGATGTTGGAGGGATCGGAATGAAAGTGCTTTCACTCCCGGTTGGAATGATACAGACCAATTGCTACCTCGTTGAAGGGGAAAACCAGATTGCCGCAGTCATCGATCCGGGCGCGCAGGGAGGGAAAATCCTTGCCCTTGCAGAAGAAAACGGCCTGGATATCCGGTATATCCTGTTGACGCATGGCCATTTTGATCACGTGTGTGCGGCCAACGAGATTCGGAAAGCAACTGGGGCGCATGTGATCATTGGGGAGAAAGACGCCCCCATGCTGTCTTCACCGATGACAAAATCCGGTTTGCAGGTACCGGGCTATAATGACGATCCGGTTGTTCCGGATCGCATGGTAAAGGGAGGCGATCTCCTTGAAATCGGGGGAATCCGCCTGCATGTGCTGGAGACGCCGGGCCATACGCCGGGCGGAGTTGTATACCAAACAGACGGCGTTTTGTTTACCGGCGATACCCTGTTTCAGGGAGGTATCGGGCGCACGGATTTGCCCGGCGGAGATCATGCGGCAATTTTAAAATCCCTGCAAAAGCTTTCTGCCCTGGGAGGGGATTTTATAGTCTATCCGGGACATGGACTCTCTACCACGCTGGGGCATGAGCGCGGTGCAAATCCTTTTATGGGGGATTACTATGATTTTATTGATTGATGGACATACATTCCGCTACGAGACGGAAAACCTCTGCAATATGTTTTTTCCCCTGGACAAGGCAAAGGTGATTGAGGGCGATCAGACACAGGAGAAGAATTATATTCTTACCCGGGTTTCCCGCCGGGCGGTAGGGTCTACTGCCGAGGTGTTCCTCCATATAGAAGGGACACAGCGCAGCGAACAGGTGCTGATTCCTGAGAACAGCACGCAAAAGGAAATGGAATACCGGCTGTGCGCCCTGCTTTATCAGATGCTTTCCGCTTTTACCGGGAAAACTCTTTCCTGGGGAATGCTGACCGGCGTGCGCCCGGTCAAATTGGTGCGCGCTATGCGGGAGGAGGGGATGGATGATCTCTCGATTCTTCGCACCATGCAGCAGCGGTACTTTGTCAGTGAAAAGAAAGCGAGACTTTGTCTTGCCACCTGTGACCATGAGACCCCGATTTTGCAGGGGGTCAGCCGAGATTCATTCAGCCTCTATGTCTCGATTCCCTTCTGCCCGTCCAGGTGCCATTATTGTTCCTTTGTCTCCCAGGCAGTGGGAAAACAGAAAAAGCTGATTCCGGATTATGTGCATCTGCTCTGCCGGGAGCTGAAACGGACAGGGGAGATCGTCAAATCCCTTGGTCTGAGACTGGATACCGTCTATTTTGGAGGAGGCACGCCGACGACGCTC
>CALDJI010000260.1 GCA_937901805.1 uncultured Clostridia bacterium
GAAAGATTTCCTTGATTTCATCGAGGACAATGTTGATTGGATGCTGCTTTCCAAGTTCATGATGTCTGCCCGGCATAGTAACGTCCAGGGTTTCCTCTTTTAATTTGGTTTGCAGGGCCTCTTTTTTCAGGCGATCGACATTCTGGGCAACACTCTGTTCTATCGCAGAGCGGACTTCATTTGCCATCTGACCGATGACTGGGCGTTCTTCTGCGGACAGGGAGCCCATCTGTTTTAAAATAGCGGTCAGTTCCCCTTTTTTTCCCAGGAATTTTACGCGCAGGGCGTCCAGTTCCTTTAAATCCTGCACATCTTCCAGTGCGGACAGTGCAGAGGATTTGATGTTTTCCAGTGCGGTTTTCATGGTATTCACCTCAAAATAAAAGTTCTGTGGAGTGGACAGTGGTTACAAAATAAAAAACTTTCGTCCTTCCGGCATACAGCCAAAGGGACGAAAGTTTCAGAAAACTACTTCCGCGGTACCACCCTAAGTCCCCGGCAATCCGGGACACTCATTATGCAGGGTAACGGGGCATCGGCCCGTCGCCGCCTACTGTCGAAAGGTTCAGCAGCGCCGCTCACGAGTGAACTTCACATTTGTAAAAGGAACCGATGGGCTTTCTTTCAGCCGATGGAAAGCCCTCTCTGGTGTTGGGTTTTTACAGACGTTACTCTCTCGGTCAAAGCGTTTGATTCTATACGAATGTTAACATATCACGAAATCCTGCTTTTTGCAATAGTATGATTTCGCTTTCGTGCAAATCTACCAGAAGAATCCTTCACAAATTCTTCACATTGTGCTAATGGGATAGAATTGTCAACCCATAATGAAGTATGCTATAATGAAATCGCTCCGCATGGGAATTCTGTTAGGATTCCTGAAACAAATCGGCGGATGTCAAAAAAATTGTACTGGGATTGCCCTCGCACAGAGGCGTTTTTAGAAAGGAATGGTTGAAACATATGGACATTTTTATCGAACATCTGGTTAAGAAAAAAACCACCGTACTGGACGTACTGATACGGATTGGGCTGATTTTAGCAGCATTGGTCACTTTGACATTGGTCTTTGCTGTCCCTTCCGACAGCGCATGGTCCATGGTGGCTGTTTTTGCGGCCTGTGCCGCTATTTTTGGTGGATGGTATGTCTTTACGGGCCTTAGTATTGAATATGAATATGCCGTGACCAACGGGCAAATCGATATCGATAAGATTGTTGCACAGCGCAAGCGCAAACGCCTGATTACAATTAAGGCGCAGAGCATTGAGAAAATCGGAAAATACACTCCGGATATCCATATGCCGGAGGATATTCAGACGAAGCTGATTGTCTGCGATTCCATAAAATCTCCGGATGTCTGCTATCTTATTTTCCGCCATCGAGAGCAGGGCCGCACCATGGTTATCATGAATATGCCGGAACGGATTTTTGCAGGAGTCAAAAATTACCTTCCCAGGGAGATTAGAAATGCGGTTGACATCGGGAATTGATTTGGTAGAAATAAGAAGGATTCAGCAGAGCTTGGAGCACCCTCGTTTTTTGACGAGGGTGTTTTCGGATGCAGAACGGGAACTGTTCCGGGAAAAAAGGTTTTCCGTACAGACGATTGCTGCCAATTTTTGTGCAAAAGAGGCTTTTTCAAAAGCATTGGGCACGGGGATTAGAGGTTTTGCATTCACGGAAGTTTCCGTTCTCAGAGACAGTTTTGGCGCCCCTTATTTTTCTTTTACAGGGAAGGCGAAAGAAATTGCGGAGCAAAGACGTCTCACGTTCAGCGTC